>SPCK01000101.1 GCA_004525355.1 Spirochaetales bacterium | reverse complement strand
TTCAAGACCGTCCTGGTTCTCAAGGAATATGGAGGACTCAATTACAAGGAAATCGGCAAAGTGCTTGGAATAACGGAAGGCAACGTGAAGGTTCGGGTGTTCCGAGCCCGCGAGGCCTTGGCTACCTTGATGCGGGAGGACTCTGGTGATGTGCCCCGATCGTGAATTGCTGTCTGCCTGGCTGGACGGAGAAGTGCCGTCGCCATGGCGCGAGACTATCAAAAGACATCTCGACGATTGCGTGAAGTGCGCTTCCATGGTCGACGAGTATCGTGCTCTTTCTGCAGCCATGGCCGACGAAGGCGTTGGTTTGGACGACAGCGCGAGAACCCGCGTCCTGGACCGCCTGTATCGCGCAATGCCCATGCGACGCCCTCTGTGGGGACAGCGATTATCGCTTCCCCTGCCTGCCGCCGCCGCCGCCGCCCTGCTTCTCGGAGCCATGGCGCTGGGCCTGGCGCTTTCCGGAGCCAGGAATGCGGAACTTCGTCTTGCGATGAGTAACGCCATGCAACCCGGACCCGCGGTAGCCACCGGTTTGGGCATGGAATCCATACTGGAATACCTGTCCAGGCAGGATGCAGGGGTCAACATCTCGATCACCCTGCCGGCGGGATCTCCGGTATATTCCAGCGGAGAACCTTTCATGATTCGTGAGGTCGACTATCGGCCGGGGAGCGGGAAGTGAGGCTGGTTCCGCTTGCCGTATTCATTTTTGGATCATTGGTGATCTCGCCCATGGCTGCCCAGGCGCCCGCCTCGTCGGCTCCGCCCCCGGACAGCGTAAAGAAGGCGGAACCGGGATCCCTGGCGGCTATCCCTGCCGCTCTCCTTTCAGAAGCCCTGGAGCTGAGTATCGTGGCTACGGTGGATCGGTCGGACAACGAGAATGCCTGGCGAGCCGTCGATGTGAAATATACGCTGCAAGGTACGCCGGTCACGGTAAAGATGATTGGCAGCGATGTGATTGTATTGGTCACTGTCACGCCCCACCTTGCACAGGGCGGCGGGCTTCTTCTGATAGCCCAAGGACAGGTCTGGTTCAAAGAAAGCGACGGTGTCCTTAGATATCGGACAACAGTCGATACGCTTAAGGTCGGCTTTGGCGAACGCGTATTCTTTTACCCCCTGGGAGTGGGTCAGGGGAGCGACGCGCCGCTTCGCATTGAAATCGTCCTGAACCGGTACATGCCGTCGGACCAGGTCCCGACCGCGGAAGAGCAGGCCAAGCCGTGAGCGCCGCCGCCGATCGGCGAGGCGGCGATCGGCGGAACGGGATTCTGGCCGTGGCTCTGCTTGTGCTCGCGATTGCCGCCATCATCGTCATCCCAATGGTTCTCAACGAAAACTCCCGGCCGGTTATTCTCGCCCTTGATCCACCGATCGGGGATCCGGGAGGCTCGTTGCGAATAATCGGAAGGAATTTCGGTTCTGAACGGGGGGATGGCAGGATTGAATTCGATGACGCCCCGCCGACTGTTTCATCCTACCTTATGTGGTCCGATACGCTCATAGAGGTCCGCGTGCCCCTGTATGCGGAATCAAACCTGGTTCGAGTGCTCGCCGACGGGAGGCGATCCAATCCGCGCATGTTCATGAGTTCCGCCCGGTTGCCGCGGAGGCCTTCGGGTGTCGGGTCAACCATCATCGGGCCGACGATCGATTCGCTTTCAGTGGATCAGGGATCCATCGGCTCCGTTCTCGTGGTCAAGGGACTCAATTTCAGCGCCAACCGTGACAATTCGAGCGTTCAGTTCAGCTGGCAATCGGCCGCCGCGTCATTCGCCTCGCAGGAAGACACCACGAATCGCGGTACCGTAGCGCCGTCGGAAAACGATGGCGAGTACGTATTCTGGTCGGACAAGGAAATCAGGATGATCGTGCCAGATGGCGCGGTATCCGGGTCTGTCGCCGTCAGTACGGATCGGGGTGTCAGTCCGGCCCGTTATTTTCAGGTAGGCGAGTCACCAGGTACCAAGGCTTACACGGACAAGCGCACCTACGCGCTCAACTCTTTCGTCACCATCTCTCGCGTCCAATCCTCCGGACCGAATTCCTTGCACCTGTGGATCCCGTTTCCCGCCGTTTCGGCCTCACAGCGCGGCGTCAAGGTGCTGGGGCGCTCGTACGAACCGCTTGTGGCAGAGTATCGGGGCTTGTCGGTCTATCGCCTGAGCGACCTCACCACTGGCAAGCTGGTTACCGTTTCCCAGGACCATCTGGTGCAAGTCTATGCCGTCGAGACGGAAATAAAAGAAGAAAAAATAAAGGCGCCTCCCAATCCGGCGCCACCGCTCTACGCAATCTATACCGCTGCCAGCCCCTTCGTTCCCGCCGATTCCCCGATAATACGGTCCTTCGCCGCCAAGGCAACAGGCAAGGAAAAGAACCCGTACCGAATGGCCAAGCTTCTGTATGGTGCATTGATGGCAGCCGTACGGTACGCTCCGGCCGCTCGATCGACTACAATTGTCGACGCGCTTGGATCGGGAAGCGCCGATGCGTGGGACATCGCGCTGCTCTATACGGCCCTGCTCAGGGTTTCCGGCGTACCCGCCAGACCGGTCGCCGGCGTGGTGGTGGACGATACCCGGCGCGCATGGAATCATGTCTGGGTCGAATTCTACCTGTACGGCTTTGGCTGGGTACCGGTGGATGCGGTCCTCGCTTCCGGCGGCGTTGTCCAAGATTTTCAGCCTGTTTTCGAGGACCGGAGTCGATATTTCGGTAACATGGACGCAAGGCACATTGCATTTTCTGCTGGAGCGGTCAGGGTTGATCCCCTCAATCCGGACGGTAGGACAGTGCGCGCGGACAGACGGTATTCCATGCAGACCATCTCAGAGGAGGCATCCGGGCTGCTCGACTCGTACACATCCTTCTGGAGCGATGTGGAAGTAACCGGGGTTTATTGATACTTTGCTTCCGTGACAGCCCCTGACCGTGCTACACTGAAAGCGCGGCTCCATTCCCGGAGTCACAGCCTGTCGCCGATCGGCCTGTCCTCGGCGTCCGGTATACTTAAGGAGGAAACCGTGTCGATCATCAAGCAGCAGGATCCAGAACTTTTCGAGGCTATCAGCCTTGAATCCGATCGCCAGCGAAACAATCTCGAGTTGATTGCCAGTGAAAATTATACGTCCGGCGCCGTCATGGAGGCGGTGGGATCGGTTCTGACCAATAAATACGCCGAGGGCTATCCGGGCAAGCGATACTATGGCGGATGCGAATTCGTGGATGTTGCCGAAAACCTGGCCCGTGACCGCGCCAAGGAGCTTTTCGGCGCTGATTATGTCAATGTTCAGCCTCATTCCGGTTCCCAAGCCAATATGGGCGTATATTTCGCCGTCCTGAAGCCGGGTGACACCTTGATGGGCATGAATCTCTCCCATGGCGGCCATCTTACCCATGGCTCGCCCGTTTCCTTTTCCGGCAAGATGTACAATATAGTGAGCTATGGCGTCAGCAAGGAAACCGAGACCATTGACTACGATGAACTTGCAGCCCTTGCCCGCCAGCACAAACCCAAGCTGATCGTCGCCGGGGCCAGCGCCTACCCCCGCATCATTGATTTTCAGAAATTCAGGGCTGTCGCGGATGAAGTTGGTGCCATGTTCATGGTGGACATGGCCCATATCGCGGGTCTCGTGGCCGCAGGTGTTCATCCTAGCCCAATCAAGATCGCGGAATTCACAACCACGACGACTCACAAGACCCTGCGCGGTCCTCGCGGCGGCGCCATTTTCGTCGGTACGGACGGAGAGAACACCATCGGCATCATGTCGCCCAAGGGCGACAGGGCAAGGCTTTGGTCGGAGTTGATCGACGGAACCATTTTCCCCGGAATCCAAGGCGGGCCGCTCTGCCACGTGGTGGCGGGCAAGGCCGTTGCTTTCAAGGAAGCCCTGGCCCCCGGATACAAGGACTATATGCGCCAGACCGTGGTCAATGCGCAGTACCTGGCCAAAGCCCTCGCCGAGGGCGGAGCCAGGATCGTGTCAGGCGGTACCGACAATCACCTGATGTTGGTCGACGTGTCGCCGCTGGGCATAACCGGCAAAGAATCCGAGAAATGGCTGGACGAGGCTTCAATCACCGTCAACAAGAACGGTATTCCGTTTGATCAAAAGAGTCCCTTCATCACGTCGGGGATTCGAGTCGGTACGCCTGCAGTTACTACTAGGGGCATGAAGGAGCCGGAAATGGCCATGATAGCTGATTTTATCATGGACGTGCTCAAGTCAAAGGGCGATGCGGCGACCATTGCCAGAGTCAAGGCCGAGGTAAGAAAGCTCACTGGTCGCTTCGGAATTCCCACGGACTTTTGAAGTACTTGATGAGATTTTCACATCACGGACTTCCGGACGGTAACGGGCGCCGATCCGATTTCATTGACAACCCACGTCGGCGCCCCTATACTTCAAGAACATTCGCCTCGGGAGAACGGTAGCGGCATGGACAATCCTCTCCAGCTTGCGTTCGTAAATTTCAAGAGAGACTCATATATAATAGTGGAAGGCAAGCAGAATGCCGACCGCTTCTTTATCATCAAGTCCGGCAAGGTACGCATTTCCAAGGAAGTGGAAGTCGTCGAGGAAGAGGGCGGCAACGTCTACGCTCCCGGCGACTTTTTTGGCGTTATCTCCACCATGTCCAGCCATAGCCACATCGAGACAGCGCAAGCCATTACCGACGTGACTCTGATCAGCGTACCAAAGGAGCAGTACGGAACGCTGATTGAAAAGAATACACCGGTAGCCATGAAGATCATTCAGGGATTTTCACGCCGAATGCGCTTCCTTGACGAGGCGCTCACTCGCCTGACCCTCAAGAACACGGCGGATGCGGATCCGTCCCACCTGTTCAGGGTAGCCGAGTACTACGCCAAGCAAAGCCAGTACAACCAGGCTTTCTATTCCTATTATCAGTACCTGAAATTCTGTCCGTACGGCCAGCATGTCTCGGTTGCAAAGGAGCGCATGGCCAAGATCAAGCAATTCTCAAAGGCCGTTTACCTGGATGGCTCTACCGAGGAATTCAATCGCTTCTACCCCAAGGATACAATGGTCTTCAGCGAGGGCATGCAAGGCTCAGAGCTGTACATCATCCAGAAGGGTTCGGTAAAAATCACCAAGATCGTCGAAAATACCGAAGTGCTCCTGGCTGTGCTCAAGGCGGGCGATATTTTCGGCGAGATGGCTTTGCTCGAGAACAAGCCACGCTCGGCAAGCGCCATTGCCTATGAGGATGCCTACCTGTTGGCCGTCAACAAGGCCAACTTCGAGCGCATGGTGCAGGCTCAGCCCCAGGTGGTGACCCGCCTGACCCAGTTGCTCGCAGAACGCCTGTGGTTCATCTACAAGCAGTTGGCCAACACGCTGATTACGGATCCGATGGGGCGAATGTACGATGCCCTGCATATGCAGCTCGAGAAAAATCGAGTCCCCATGCGGAACGGCGCGACCTACGCGTTTGATTTTGGGCCAAAGGAATTGGTCAACATGGTTGGCCTGCCCATCGCGGAGGGTAACCTCGTGGTGCAGCAATTGCTGTCAAACAGGCTTTTCAGGATTGTCGATAACAAGATAAACGTCATGGACATGTCCGAGATCGTCAAGCAGGCCGAGTATTACCGCAAGATGCAGAAGATCGACAAAGCCCGCAAGGAAGCCCAGCTCGCCCGTTGACGGACGAGCGAAGTTCTCCATCGAGGTCCTGATTGACATGGTCGACACGAATCAGCCCCCAAACGCCGAGGCAAGCCTCGTCGGCGACGTGACCGCGACGCTGATTGGCCTTGGTCTCGAATCGTTCGCATTTCTCGGCGCAAGGGGAATCGCCGCCATCAAGGCCATGACAGAACCGGCTGTCGCCACGGTCCGGGGCTTGGATTCGGCGCGAGGAGCCGTCGTCGTCGCCCTGCCGTACGATCCCCGCCCGCGACCTGTTCCCACCGAACCCAGGCGTTTCGGCTCGATCGGCGCCTTTGCCTCGTCGCACCGCTACGCCACCCTTGCAAGACTCCTCACTTCGGCTGGCAGATCGACGGCACTGACGAGTGGACTGCCACGCGCATCGTTCAGGACGGCCGTAAACTCGCGACTACCTGAAAAGCCGCTTGCGGTACTAGCCGGCTTGGCCTTCATCGGGCGATCCAGCCTGGCTATCACGAGGCGATTCGGACCATCCTGCGTCTTGGGCGTCCTGTTACTGCCGTTCGATCCCACGGGCGACGCGGATGCCTCAGGCCTTACGGGAACGGAGTCCGCGCGGGAACCTGGGGGCCGTTGCGGTGACTGCAAGGCATGCGTCGATGCCTGCCCGACCGGAGCGATACAGGATCCTGGCTCCGGACGATCAGGCCTGGATCGGAGCCGCTGCATCCAGAACTGGGCAAGCGAATCCGGTTCCGTGCCGGCCGAAATCCTCGATTCATGGGGGAACCGGGTATACGGATGTGATCTGTGCGTACGGGCTTGCCCCTACTCGAACGGTGCCTGGATGCCGGATGGGCGGGGAACCTCCGCCGCCATCAGGGCAGATCCCCTGGCCCTGCCCACGGAGGCGCGACCAGGCTCCTGGGTAGACCTCGATCGTATTCTGGATGCTGGCGACAAGGATCTTTCACGCTGGGCCAGGGGGACCGCCCTCGGATTTTCCTGGTTTACTCCTGCGCTGTTGCGCAGGAACGCCGGGATCGCAGCGACTCCGCGATGACGCTTGCGAGCATGCGGGAACTGACGCCGTCGGAAATTTTTGCCATTCGAATTTGACGAGGACGATCGTCGCATTTACCGTAGGGACAGGAGAGCAGGGACCATGGACGAGAACTTCATCCGGGAGCGATCGCGCGTCGTGACGTCGATTCGTTCCTTTTTCCTGAGCCGAGACTATCTTGAGACCGATACCCCAATCCTCTGCCCGGCGCCGATACCCGAGTCGTGTCTGGAGCTGTTTCCAACCCGTTTTGACAACCCGTTTTCAGGGTCCGTCGATCTGTGGCTGGCTCCATCGCCCGAAGTATGGATGAAACAGGTCATCGCGGAGAAAAAGGCAAGCGTTTTTCAGGTATGCAAGTGCTTTCGGAATGCAGAATCCGTAGGCCGGATTCATAATCCTGAATTTACCATGCTTGAATTTTATACGGTGGGAGCCCGATCGAAGGACTCCGTCGCCATCACGGAGGAGTTGTTCCGGGCCTGCGCGGGACCGGAAACGCCTGCGGCCAACTTGCCGCCGTTCAGGCTGATGAGCATGGCTCAGGCTTTTCATGAATTGGC
>SPCK01000343.1 GCA_004525355.1 Spirochaetales bacterium | reverse complement strand
CTGGCTGTCTCAGTACTGTAAATCAAAGGTTCCCAGGTAAACGGCATCGCTGTACAGGTCATTGAAGCTGCTGTTCGCGATATCGATTCCGTACGATGCCGCGAAGAATTGGGCGTAATATATGTTTTCGTCATCGTCTTCTATCGTCGCAGATTTCAGGTCTGCGTCTCCGACTACCGGTTCTTCGGTGAAGGGTTTTGCAGGGTCCGAACCCAACGACCGCCTGAGAAAATCGTACAAGACGCCATCAAAATCAACTTTTGATTCTGATTCAGTATTTATGGTTAGCAGAACCGTCGTCGAACCGGAGTTCAGGTCGGTGCTTGACAGGATCGGTATATCCGAATAGGAAGCAAGAAGCACCCGTCGGTATCTGTAATAACTATCGGATATGAGGTAGCTCTTGACCGCATCGCCGGGAACGGTCACTTCATCCTGCTTGGACAGGAAAGCTGATTTATCATTGATCGCGTCGGTCTCAACCTCGTACATGCGATAGAATATCTCCACGCCAAGATACCCGCTATCGGTGCCTGGTGGTCCCGTGAAGAGGCCTTCACTTATATAGACGGGGCTCTGCGACAGGAACGAGACTGTGTCGATGCCGCAGGTCGCGATCAACAACATGACCGCGACAAGCAATACCGATGAAATCCTGCGCATTCCCATCGAGTTATTCCCTGGCGCCCTTCTTCGCGACGACGCCGAGTATCGGCGGATCGATGCTCTCCAGGCAATCCACGAGTTCGTATATGAGGACAGGCTTGTTCTTTCCTTTGACGCGAATATTGTCCAGCTCGCGTACCACAAATTTATCCTTGACAAGTCCATACGTGAATTCGCTGATGATGATTCCCGTAGCGTATTCCTTGTTCGTAGACTCGAGGCGGGACCCAAGGTTCACGTGGTCACCCATCAGCGTATAGTTCATCCTCATCTTGGAGCCCATGTTTCCTACGGTCATGATTCCGGTATTGAGGCCGATCCCTATATTGATCCGCCTCGCTTCGGGCCAATTCTCGTTCAATACTTTCAGCGCTTGCATTTGTCTCAGGGCGCATTTGCATGCCAGGACGGCATGGTCCGGTTGCGCGATCGGCGCCCCCCAGAAACACATGATGGCGTCGCCCATGTACTTGTCCAGGGTTCCGCCGTAATCCAGGGCCAAGTCGGTCATGGCCGTCAGGTATTCATTCAAGTGATTGACCAGTTCCTGCGGGCTCATATTCTCGGACAAGGTGGTAAATCCGCGGATATCACTGAAGAATACAGTCAGCTCCTTGTCGGTGCCGCCGAGTTCAGGCGGGTCGTTGGCTAGCTGGTCGACAACTTTTGGACTCAGGTACTTGCCAAACGTCTCGCGTATCTGCCGCTTGTCTCGCTCCTCGGTAAATACGCGGTACACGACGACGGACACGAAGGTAAAGATGGCCGCAAGCACCGGAGAGGAAAATCCCAATAGAAAAGATTTGCCATCGAACAGCATATTGACCCCGAAGAAATACACGATAACCATTACAATCGTCAGGAAGAAAGCCCCGATGGCGGCCAGCCGGGCGCTCAGGAAGGCGACGACCAGAACGGCCAGGGCGATAACTGCGATATTCGCCCAATCCGGGGCTTCGATGATGAAGTTATCCATAAGAATGGTATTGAGGGCGTTTGCATGCATCTCGATACCGTACATCAAGCCAAGCGGCGTAGGCTTCTCATCCTCGGCCATACCGCGGGAGAAAGCCCCGACCATGAGTATCTTGTCCTGGACAGCCAGCGTCCTGCGCCATGCGTTCGGGTCGGGGCCAGGATCGCGGTTAGCGTACGCTGCGAACGAACGGACAGGAAAAGTTTGCACTCCCTGGTCGGGTGATTCAGCGGAACGCATGCCCATGAAGTTGACCAACATCTGTCCCTGGGCATTGATCGGAATACGAATCTCCGAGAGTTCCCGCCACTTCCCTTCCTTGACCAAGTTGTTTTCCGCGTCGTAGACATCCGACTCGATTTGTATCCGATACGGGACTAACTCCCCACTTTGACTGTCCTTGACCATGGGCTTGGGGATGAGTATGTGGGAGCCGGAGACGACCTCGACATCGTCCAGGGTCCTGTGAAAGAAATTCAGGGCCAACGCCAGTGTGATGGACGGCACGAAACTATCTCGGTAGTGCCTGATCACGTAATAGCTGTCGTCGGGTACGCCGTCAAGGTCCGTGTCAACGACGCGCATCGGTGCCTCCGCGGCCATGCGTTCCGGCAATCGCTTGAGCTCTGCGGACGTGATGGGCGTCTCGATGGTATGGATCTCGCCCTTTGCGTCCTGCCAGGCGAGGCGTTCGAAGGCGGCATCGTTGACCGAGTATCCCTGAGTCAGCTCATCCAACCGGAAGTCCTTGACCAGTATGCTTTGGCGGATGACCAAGGGTTGGCGACGGTACACTTTGTCGATGTCGGGGATGAACGTTGCATGACCGTATCCCTTGACGGCCCTTCCATAGGGTTCGAGGGGGGGCTCCATATTGTACTGCTCAAAAATGGTCTTCCAGTCCCCATGTACTTTCGTGATCGTTCCTGCGGTCTCGTAGAGCGCTTTTTGCCTCAGCGCGACGGGATCATTTTCGCGGATCTCGCCGTAGCCGCTGGTAAGCGTCTCAAGAAACACCGTTCCTGAATCTTGAATAGCATTGACGAGAATGGCGTCATTGGTCGGTATCGGATCGGGTTCGATAAAAAACACGTCCATGAACAGCGCGCTCTCGCGGTTGCTCTGGTCTGAAATGCGGGAAAAAGCATTGGCGAGACTCGCGTGTCTCGTACGCGGGAACGGCCATTTACCGTATTCGGCGAGCGTTTTCTGGTCTATGCCCAATATGAGTATCTTGTCGGAAAGCTTCAGGTCTTTCTGCGCAAGAATCGCACCTTCCTGGACAGCCCTGGTTTCCTTGCTGGTCTTTATCCTGAAGTGAACGTCCAGGACGGACCCCTCCATCTGGTGGAGAATCCTGGTGGAAAAGTACATGAACGCGAACAGCCCAATTATCAGGGCGGCTATCACGAACGAAAACCACTTGGCTTCCAGTATCCTGGCACGTTTTTTGGGCATTGGGAGCCTCCGATCGCAATTAAAAAAAGCCCGGCCGAAAGGCCGGGCCGACATCGTCGCATTGACG
>SPCK01000110.1 GCA_004525355.1 Spirochaetales bacterium | reverse complement strand
GAACGGATGGCTGAATACAACGCCAAAGCGGGCGAGGCAATGCTCAAGATCATCGCGAAGGCACCCGACGGCCTTCGTGACAAAGACGTCGGCGCGTACTTCAAGAGCGTCGATGGAATCGTGGAGCATATGGCCTGGGCGCTCGTCTTGTGGCTCGATCGTTTCTCAAGCTTCGGCGAGTATCCCTGCCTGACGTCGAGCGCGCTCGTGTCTCGCCCAATCGAGGAGATTCGCGCGGAGACCAAGGGAAACCCGGCTAGAGCCGCCGGCCTCCTCCGCGATGCGAGCGCTCTGACGGGACGATTCGTGGCCGAGCTGCCCGAGTCCGAATTTGAGCGCCGGGTCCGCTATCGGACGACCGACGGGCAGGAGCTCGAGCGCACCCTGTGGTATACGATATTCCAGGTCCTCAACCACGGAACACATCACCGCGGCGAGATTTCGGCCATCCTGGACATGAACGGCGTGGCCAACGATTTCAACAGCTTCGTGACGTACATGTCCTGAAAAAGTTCCTTTTCCGGGCGCCGAATCGAACGCTCCGACTGAATACGAAACCGCTTGGGCATGAAGTATAGTATCGGTACCCAACGACGACACGCGTCTCGGATACGAAGCAGGGTTCCCCGGCCCCAATCGCGATCATCGTCTCGCCGCCCGATCTTCCTACATGAACGGAAACCGGCCTCGGATCGGAGTCCGCGGCTGCAAGTTGAAAAAGGCACAGGATATCGATGAGCTATTTCCGCGGGAATGGCCTTTTCCAGCTCAAGATCGAAATCAGCATCAAGGTCGACTGAAATTCCACGGTTTATTTTTTCTCCCGCTTCAGTGCACAGCGACCGAATGAACCCGGATGCAGACATTGAGGCCAGGCCGGCTTCATAGTGGGTATGGCCTTAGGCGTGCATTATCACGGCGAGCCACAGGCTGAAACGGTTGAGGTATTCGGAATCGCCCGACTTGCCTCCGGGGTCCAATTCAAGCAGCGATGAGATAATCTGGAGCGTATTGCCCACGCGATGTCTGAGTTCCCTGCTCTCATCACCCGCGAAATTTCCGAGATCGCGGCTCGCGGGTACGATTACTGTTTCAGGATGACCAGCCTCAAGCCCATAAATCCAGGGAATATCCCGGACGATTTCGAGCAACGGTCGCTGGAGGAATTCGAGCTGGGTGCCGCTGAACGAGGGGAATTTCACGATTGCCCCTCTGGCCGCGAGTTTCGCTACATGGGAGCCCTGAAGACCGAGGGTTCCTGCCTGGTTTGCCACGCCATCCAGATCGACCTGCTGCATCGGAACGCCGATGCGGCGCTCAACCGGGAAAAGGCCGCCGGCAAGAATCCGTGCCTTGTCCATGATTCATCCCGGCAACACGCCGGTACTCACCGTGATCGCCTGAAGAGCCCCCGCTTCCTTATAGAGCACACGAACGAAGGATCATACGAGCAGAAGTTCTACCTTGACCTTATGCGTTTCGTCTTCAACGAAAATATGCTCACCGCGCTGCATTCTCGCTTCCAGGATCAGGTATATCCTGATCGCCTTCTTGAGGACCGCTGTCTTGGTCATATCGTTCCGCCCTGCCAACTGATCAAGGGAATTCATCTCGTCTTCAGAGAGGTTGAGCGTCATCGTCTTTTTTTCTGACATACCAGTATCTCCCGACTCCCAGAATAACACATGAACAAACACCCTTCAATATAAAAAACTTCAATAAAAGCCACTAAAAGATTCATTATTATACGTTTTATACTTGATTAATAGCTATTTTTGGTATATATTCTAACCAAGAGGTACAAGAATGAGAACATTTACAAACAAAGTGATGAACGGAATCGGGATTCTGGCGATGGGAGCCTTCATCGCCTCATGCTCCAGCCCCATGGGTCTGAGCAGCGATCTTGACAGCGATGCGCAACTGGCAGCTTCTCGCGTCACCAGCCCGGAACTGTCGAGTCTCGGCCTGGCAGATACTTTCGCGGTATTCGGCGGCGGAGCCGGCATCACCAACCAGGGAACCAAGACGATGATCGATGGCAACATGGGCACCACCGGTGCCTCGACGATGATCACCGGCTTTCACAGCGCGACCTTCAGCTATGCAGAGACTCCCCTGAACGTGGGAGCGGTGACCGGAAACGTGTACACCAATGCCCCCCGGGGCACGGCCAGTGACTTCGAGTATGCCAAATTGGTAGTTGCCGATGCGCTGATCACCTTCAATGACCTGGCTTCGAGGCCCGACGGCATCGATCCGGGCGCTGGACAGCTCGGCGGGCTCACCCTCGTCCCCGGCGTTTACAAGTCGGCTTCCGGAGCTTTCCTGCTCACCGGTTCAGACCTTACGCTCGATGCGCAGGGCAATCCCGAAGCGGTCTGGATTTTTCAGATGGCTAGTTCGCTCACGGTTGGAACCCCGCTGGCTTCACGCAGCGTGATCCTGGTCAACGGAGCCAAGGCCAGCAATGTCTTCTGGCAGGTAGGCAGCGCCGCGACCATCAACGGAGCGGGCGGCGGCACCATGGCAGGCACCATCATAGCCAGCGCCGGCATGACCTTCTCGACCGCCGGCAACGAATCGGTGACCACGCTCAACGGCAAGGCACTGAGTCTCAATGCGTCTATCACCATGGTGAACACCGCCATCAACGCCGATGGCATACCTGCTATAGTGATTGTCGAAGAGCCTGTGGTGGAACCCATCGTAGTACCGGCCGTCACGATCACCGGCAGCACCGCTGCCAGCGTGGTCGCTGTCCCCGGAGACGGTTTCATCATCGTCGACAATGATGGCGGACTCGTGACGGTTACCGAGGTCGGAACCGGCACCATCGACATCACCAACGACGGCGGCATCATGACCGCGACCAACACCGGTAACGGCATCATGACCATCAACAGCGACGCAACCGGCGTCGTAACGGTGACCAACACCGGCAACGGCAACGTGACCGTGAACGCGACCGGCGCGGCGGCGATCACCGTCACCCACACCGGCGACGAAGACTACATCTACGAGTAATGCTCGATCGCGGTAGAAGAAGTTCTACACGGGGCCGTCTTCGGACGGCCCCTTTTCGTATCAGGAGGCGGATCTAAAAGCAATCACTTCAAGAACTGGGTGACTTCCTTCGCGAACGTACGCGTGTTGATGGGCTTGCTGATGAATACGGCGTTGGGGATAGTCCTGATCTCCTCTATCCCTTCGGCCAGTACCGATGCGGTAACGAAAACCACGGGAATATCACGCGTCTCGGGGTACTGAAGCAGGACCTTGGCGGCCTCCGAACCGCGCATATCCGGGAGCCTCATGTCCATGATTATGATCCCTGGCCTTTTCTCCCTTGCAAGTGAGATGCCTTTGGTAGCGTTCTCGGCGATGAAGACCTCGAAACCGGCGACTTCGAGCATGTCCTTCTCGAGCAACAGGTTGTTGGCGTTATCATCGATGACCAATGCTGTCTTTACCATATTAGACTCCTCGGTTCGAATGAACAGGCAGGGTGAAGCGGATCGCGGCCCCTTGGTCAAGCCCCTTCGATTCCACAGATAATTTTCCTCCGTGGAGTTCCACCATCTTTCTTGAAAGGGGCAAGCCGAGTCCGGTACCCTCGGTCAAGCGGGAATACGGGGTATCAACCCTGAAAAATCCTTCGAATATCTTGTCCATGTTCTCGGCCGCTATGCCGACGCCGGTGTCCCACACTTCTATCTCGATCGCTCCGTTTTTCCTGATGGCCCGGATACCGATACGCCCGCCTTCCGGAGTGAACTTGACGGCGTTCGAAAGCAGGTTGTAGATGATTTCCTTGACGCGGAGCTCGTCGGCGTCGATGTCGGGAAGGTCTTCGCTGATTTCGGCGTGCATCTCCAGTTTTTTCCTGTCGGCCATGTCGGAGACGAGGAGCACCATCTCGTTCAGCAGGTCCTTCATCGGCAGGCGGGATAGCGTCAGCTTCATCTTGCCTGACTCGACCTTGGCCATGTCGAGGATCTGGTTGATCAGCATCAGCAGGTGCTTTCCGCTGATCAGGACGTTGTTCACGTATTTCTTCTGCTTGCCGTTGAGCGGTCCAAAGGTTTCGTCAAACAGCACCTCGGAGAAACCGTTGATGGAATTGAGCGGTGTCCTGAGTTCGTGCGACATGTTGGCCAGGAATTCGGACTTGGCGCGGGCCGTACGCTTGAGTTCCGCCGCCAGGCCCTCGAGCTCTTCATGGGCCTTTCCCAGACCATTCTCTATCTCCCTGCGCTTGGTGATGTCCTCGATCACGAGTAGGATGATCCGCGGCTTGCCGGACATCCTCTGGATCTGGCGAGCGTTCAGCAGCATGATGCGGCGGCCGATGGTGGCGAAATCGTGCTCGACTTCGTAATTGTCGAACGATGTCTTGAGCGGAAGTATCGTTTCAAGGAGTTCCCGCAGCTTCGGGATGTTCCATTGCTTGTTGCCGAGATCGTAGATGAGCTGTCCGACGGTTTCTTCTGGTTTCGCCTTGAAAACCTCGTAGAACGAGCGGCTGGCTGTGACGACGCGCAGGTCCTGGTTCAGGGCTATCAGGGGTTCGCGAATGGTATCGATAATGCTCTCGGCGTATTCCCGGGCCTCATTCTCGGCGAGTTTTATCTTTTCAAGTTCCCGCCGGGTCTTCTCGAGGCCGTTCTCGATCTCGCGGCGCTCGGTGATATCCTCGATGGCGAGGAGGATTATCAATTCCTGTCCCGAGACTCGTTGAATTTGACGGGCATTCAGCAGCATGATGCGGCGGCCGATGGTCGCGAAGTCGTGTTCCACCTCGTAATTATCGAACGTCGTCTTCTGCGGCAGGATCGTTTCAAGCAACTCCCTGAGCTTGGGGATGTTCCATTGCTTGTTCCCGAGATCGTAGATGAGCTGCCCGACCGTTTCCTTGGGCTTCACCTTGAAGAAATCATAGAATGAGCGGCTGACCGAGATCACCCGCAGGTCCTGGTCCAGGGCTATCAGGGGTTCCCGTACGGTATTGATGATACTCTCCGAGTACTCGGGGGACGCTGTTATGCTTTCGATTTTGGTCGTTCATTGCTCCTTGCCGTCAACTGCAGCAGACTACAATGTACATCATTGCGGATGGCGGGTACAGCCTCGCGGGACTCGAAGATCGGGTTCATCCGAAAGTCGGCGCAAGGCTTCGAGGCCGGCGCTAGAATTACCGCGATCGTCCAGAGAAGGCTGAATGGAAAGGCCTCAGCCTCCTGCACACCGAGAAGGGCGGCATTGCTTGAGACCAGTCCCGCAGGACGAACACGTCGCGGCGACGCCGGCCTCGAGTGTTGGACGGGTGTTCGAGTCGATGACAGCCGGCTCGAAAAGGCTCGAGAGGTCGCGATCGCCCCTGAAACGCAGGACGTTAACGATGAATATATTGAGCTTGTTGACGATATTCGGAGGCAACTGGTTGCCGTCCACTTCAACTGAAATGGTCGGGTAATTGCGGTCACGAGCCCAAGGCGTATATATACCCTCGATGACACGGCCGATCAGGCAGGCGAAGGGCGAAATGTTGACAACGCCGGAATATCCGTCCTGCATGGCCACGCTGGCCGCGCCGCTGGAGACGACGATTTCCGACTGCAGGTCGTGGCTCACGAAGTGTTCATCGGCATTGGCCATGATGCTCCGCATATCGTGCGGTCCCTCCGGCACGAGACCGGTCGCGCCGAGGATTGCCAGCACCTTCCGCTCCACGCGGTGCTTCCACCACTGCTCTACCCTCAGCTTGACCAGATCCCTGGCCGGTTTGCTGAACCAGCGCATGGGTCTTGCCAGGAGCCGATATCGCTTGAGAAGATTGTACTCGCGCACGAAATCAAGGTAATGGATCCACTCGCCCACCCCGGAGACCTTGACCGCCACCCCGCGCTCGCTCATCAGGTCGATCAGCTCGCCCACGGCGAAATCGTCGCGCCGCACGTAGATCTCGCCGACGACCAGTACGCGCGGGCAGTCCGCGAGTCCGCGCTTGAGTGGAATTCTGCCGACGTCGGCGGCGATGCGCCGGAGCTCCGACAACAACGCCGCGGGACGTTTCTCTATCGCAGCGGTCATGCCGCGCCAGGACGTGTCGAACGCGGCGACCGCCATCGCCGGATCTTCGGCCGTCGCCTTGAGGGCAACCTGAATATCCTTGAGGTAATCCGATACCACGAGGCCCCTCCACATGTCGCGCGCGAAGCGGGGCCCGAGCTCGGTATAGGAATTGTCCGCCGACAAGGTGAATAAGATCATGTTCTCGAGGCGAAGGTCCCGGAACAGGTTCTCGAAGAATACGAAATACTGGCCCGTGCGACAGGGTCCGGTCGTGATCGGCACGAACAGCAGGTACAGCTCGTCCTTGCGATACCGATCCGACATGAGGAATTGAAGCGCGCTTCCAAGTACGAGGTGACTGGGCACGCACTCTTTTCCGGAAGCGTGGGCGCGGGCTACCTGTATGGTCTTGTTGGTGGCCACAGGCAAGGCCTCGGCGTTGAGATCCACGCCGCGAAGCGTGGCTGCCATGAACTCGGTAGCCACGCCACCCATATTGGATAGGAGCATCTTTACGCGCTTGTTGCCTCGCACCGGTATCTTCTCGCCGGTGCGCTCGTTCACGATCCGCAGGTCCTCTCCCCCGCCATAGCGGAAACGGTATCCGTTGTCATAGCGTTCTGCATCGATATCCGTTTTTTTGGAGCGATAGCCTTCTATGATATCGAGGAATGCCTCGACGCGCGTGTCCACGCCGGCGTCCGCGGAATGGGAATCCAGCTCGAGTACCAGAAAGGGTTTCTGGCCCATGATCCATTTAAGGTAGTGCAGGATGAAGGAGTCTGGAGCGCAGGAGAAGTTCGTGATGAACGTGATATAGATATTCTCTTCATTGGCCAGGAGTCCGGCGGCCTTCATGTCCTGCTGGCCGTAGTACCAGTACATGTTGGG
>SPCK01000089.1 GCA_004525355.1 Spirochaetales bacterium | reverse complement strand
CTTGTCGGGAGAAAGAGGATGAAAGTAATATTGAACAAGAACGAGGCCCAAGCCGTGGCCCTAACCCTCGCCGAGGGAACCTTTGAAGTTCCCATGAAGCTCACGCAAGATAAGGAAGGCATCTCCGCCGCGGCCGGGCGCGTTTTGTATCCCGTGGCCGGTGTTCGAATGGGCGGTGTCTGGATCAAAAAGGGTACTTCTGGATCGGCAACCGGCGCACTCTAAAGTAAGGTCTCAGGACCCTAGCCCGGGCTCATGGGAGCCCGGGCCTTTTTGCGTTTGGGGATATGATGACGATGTGTCAAGTTGGCCCATGCCTATGTGTCCAATACGAATTGAATAGGTGCCGGGGGGCTAGGGGGACCCCCCTTGCAAAAGCCGCCTCCCCCCCTCAATACACCCCAAACTCCCATATCACATTTCCAGATTTTCTGGGGGATTTTTGCCCAGGATGCCTTGGTGAATTGACAATTATCCCAAGCTGTGTTATAATGTGGTGCATGGATGAAAATGTGGGGAAGGATACTGAGCAGCTAGATGTTCGGGGGCCGACGATAGATGTCCTCAAGACTGCGCGGTATCAGGACATTACCAGGCTGATTCTCCAGGGGCATGTCAAGCCTAAGCTCCTTGCCACGGCGGTGGGAATCTCACCTCGGCAACTACAACGCATCCTGCGTGAGCCCGAGTTCATAGCAATCTTCGACCAGGCGTCAACCGCGCTGATGGAGAACGTAGATGAGGTTATCAAGGATGAGAAGGCCTCATTTTCGGTTCGTAAAAATGCGCTCCACCGGCGTGCGCTTACTCTCATGGGTAAAATCATGGAGGCAGTGGACGCAGAGCTTACCAATGCTGCGGACCACGGACAGCCCTGGAATGTTCGAGCCACGATGGTCAAAGCTGGAATCGAAGCGGCAGTGGCCTCTATTGATAGGGACACTGCTGATCTTGAACCTAGACATGGTGGGTCTAAGCATCTGCACCTACACATCACCCAGCATGACGCCGCTGTCCTACGCGACACAATGGCCGACGTAGCCGACGAAGTCAACATAGCCGATATCGTGTCAGGGGCATCTTATATCGAGGCCACCGTTGTCAAGACCGAAAAAGATACCGGAGAATAGTGGACTACTCCCGTGGTCTGAAGTCGGTCGCAAGGTAGGCTTGACGGCAAAGCAAGCCCGTATCGAAGGCCAACGGGCTATGGGGAAACTACGGGACGCCTTTCTCGCGGGGGGTCTCGATGAGGAGTACGTCCGAGGATTGGCGCATGACCGGGAACGAGAGGAATCCCTGCGCGGCGAGGCCTTGACGGCTATTATAAGCTCCCATGACTAACGACCTAAAAGGCTATGGCACCGCGGACCTCCAAGATGCCATGGAGCGCAATGACGAGGACGCTCGGATGACCCTGCGCGCCCTGTGTCGTCGAAGCTTGTACTTCTTTAATAAGGTAGTAATCTGCTGGGGCATCCAGCCAAACCTAATGTCCAAGGAAGTTTTCAAGGCTCGGCAAGATTGGATTCAATGGATATTTACGGATCACAAAAGGGGCCTCCTAGAAGACCCCCGTGCCCACATGAAAACCTGGGGTGCCACCGTCCCCGGTCCACCGTGGTTGGCAATCCAAAAAGGAGACGACCGTTATGACCACCCCAACGAGATGTCCCGAATCACCGATTTCCTCTCGACAAGACATCATCTCAAGGGACCTGACTCCCGATACATTCTTATCTCCGATAGCAAGTCCACGTCTTCCCGATGGGTGGGCGGGTCCTTGGATCAGTGGACAACCAATGCAATGCTACGCTGGTTGTTTCCCGAGTTTCTTTGGACTAACGTTAACAAGCCCGACTATGGCGTCTGGTCCCGTGTCGGTTACACGCTCAACTCTCGAAGGAACCCCCGGCTCCCTGATCCTTTCCTACGGGCCTCGGGATTGGAATCCAAGGAACAAGGTGGCCGTGCCGAAGGCGAGTTCATTGACGATCTCGTAGGTGAGCAGTCGTACAAGTCCAAATTGGAGTTGGAGAAACGCCGTGACTACATCGACACCATTCCACAGCTATTGGAGAACACTGACCCACGGTCTACCCGTGGTGGCTTCATCCTCATCATCGGGAACCGCTGGGCACTGGACGATGTCAACTCCAAGGTCCATGACCAACGAGAATACTACTCAGTCTGGCGACGTGCTGCCTACCGATGCTACTCACATGGTGTCGGCAACTGTGGTCGTTGGAAATCCATCGACGCGAATCCTTGCTCACTGACTCAGGTCCCAACGTGGATCGACATGTACCCCGACGCACAGTCAATGGCGGGTGTTGAAGAAACCCTGGGTCCCGAGGTATTTTCCTGTCAATGGCTTAATGACCCGGTACGGGTATCTGACCTAGACGCCACGAAGATTGGCCTGTTCACCTTGGAACAACGCAAGCTGATGGACGATGACATCGGTCAAGAGACACTCCAATGGTGCATCGTCCACGGTGGCGAGCATTCCAAACGTGCCGACATCCCTATCCGTCGCCTCAGTGACCACGTAGTCTCCATCGACCCGGCTACTAGCATAGAATCCTCCGCAGCCCGCACCGCCGCAGCATGGATCGCCCTCGACCGCAAGACCTCCCACCGCTACGTCATTGACTTAGTAGCCGACCACTGGGCTCCCGATGAATCCATCGCACGTATCTTTGGTATGGTCAAAGATGTCCACTCCAAAATCGGTCGCCTTCCTAAGGTACTATGCGAAAAAGTTGCTGCGCAACAGTTTGTGGGCTATGGTCTGCGCAAGTACTCAGAACTCCAGGGCCTCATGATTCCGAGGGTGGAAGACCTCCCCGTCCCCCGTGGCATCGCCAAGGTGGACAAGATTCGTAGACGCCTAGGTCATCTTCTTGGTCAGGAACTCCTACACTTCCGTGCGGGGCTACAACTCCCTCGTCAGGAACTCCGTCACTTTCCTACAGGCACCTTGGATTGCCTGGATGCTATCTCCCAAGCAGAAGACATCTTTCAACAATACTACGCCAACGTAGACAGTACGCGATTAGCGAACCGTCGAGCGAGGGCACGGAATGCCAGACGAGCGAGAGCTACCGTCACTGGCGTACCACTGAGGTAATCATGCCTGAGGTCAAACGAGTCAAGCTAGCAGAGGGGATCGAAGGTGCGATTCGTCCGATGCCTTTAATCCAATTGCCAACCAGCTTACATGCTGAATTGGAAGGCTGGTTGAACCAGACTATCCCTCAGTTGGTAGCTGACCGAAAGTCCAATCTCTTTCGCAGACATAAGTGGCTGTCCACCTTACGTGGAAAACGAAGCGACCCCGCTATTACAAGGGACGCCTCGAACATGTCTGTGCCCTTGACGATATGGGTATCCAGCAACACCCGTGCTCGTCAGATCGAGGGTATCTTCAATATCCCTCCATTCGTTACGGCACAGCCGTTGGGTGGTGAACGTGAGGGCGCGGGGGTCCAGGAGTCCCTGAAGACTGCGAATGCGTTGCAGAAGTTCCTGGAGTCCGAGGTCCGTAATCCCTTAGCCTTAGACGGCTACAACGCAGGTGAGAAGATCATCACCGAGAAGACCAACTACGGTACGTCGGCTTTGAAGGTCTTCATCGAAGCGGACAAGGTACTATTGGTTCCTCCGGGCGATGCCGTGGATATCATTCGTGGTCGTCCCAAGTGGGCCTACGTGTCCTTTGAGGATCTCATCTACTGGGATGGCTACGGGACCGATACCCAAGCCATGCCATATGTAGGCCATGAGTTCCCCCGCACTTGGGCAGAGATGTTGACTTGGGTCGAGATGGGTTACTACGAGAAGTCTGCCGTCAACGCAGTCAAAGCTTTCTACGACGACAACAAGCCGGGCCGGGATTCCTCCTCGCCTGTTACTGTCATTGAGCATCCGATCGCAGAGTTGTACCTCAACTTCCCCACGACAGTGCGCCAGAATGAGGACGGCTCAACGACTATCGGCCTCCCCGCTGCATTGATTGTGGACTACCACATGAAAGCGCAGAAGATCCTCCGGGTGACTTGGAACACCAACCCCCGTGGTGTCCGTCCTATCTTCGTCGATCAGTTCGATGTCAATCCTGATCCCAGATTACTCCAAGGCCAAGGGGTCTGCGAGAAGTTGGAAGGTGCCCAGGATGAAACCGACGCTGTTCACAACATAGGCATTGAAGCAGGCAAGCTCGCTGCGGCGCATCTCATCGGTGTCAAGATGGGAAGCCAAGCCGAGAAGGACCTCGGTGGCGGTGATCCCATCATGCCTGGAGACCTCTACGCCTCGGAGGACCCCGACGACGATGTGACAACCAAGCCCCTAGGCGACCCCAACGCTGCTGTCGTTGCGGTTCAACTGGAGGAACACACCCGCCAGTATGTCATGCGTATGTTTGGTTTCGACGAGGGCAGCCTTGGTGATACGACCGCGGGTAAGCGTGTCCCCGCTAGCCTGGGCTTGTCGATCCAACGCGAGGGCAAGATACCGACCTCCCACTCACTTAGCAAGTCCTCCAACATGTACACCGACGCGATGTACTTAACGATTGACCTGTATCGCCAAGTCCTCCCAATGGATTCCCTAATCGCTGCGGTAGGCCAGGAGGCCGCCCAGAACTTGCTCACCACGGTCTTTGCCGTTGCCGATGTTGAGGCCCGCAATCAATTTGTCATCAACGTCACAGCACAGGATGCCTCGACGATCAACGAACAGCGCAAGAACGAACTCATGATGATGACGCAGTTCCTCTTTGGGTTCTACGATAAACTGGTTCAGATGGGCATGTTGGCTGCACAGGTGCCCCCGGAGTTCCAACCAATCCTCACGGACATCGTTGAGAAGATCCAGAACGCCGTTCGACTTCTGTTATCAAACATTGAAAGCATCCAGAATCCCGAGGATGTCATCCCCGAGGTCGCGGCTGCAATTAGGGAACTTGGTCAGCTTAGTCAAAGCATTGCAGGTGGTTCTCCTGGTGGAGCCCCCGTGCAATCAGGAGCCGCATAAATGGCAGTGCCGAAGGTCAAGGCGAAACGGGTTACCAAGAAAGTGAAGAACATCTGGGACTTCCTGATCCCCGTCGAAAACACCCTGGTCGTCACGGTTCCTGAGGCCATCGCCACGGACAGGAAGTCTGACTTACGTAAGACCGAGAGTGGCTTGCTGTTCGCCCCCACGGAGGCCGAGTCTATTCGGGCGACGTTTGGTTGCGTGGCCAAGGTCCTGAAGGTCCATGCCAATTTGAAGGATACCTACCCGGTAGGTAGTACGGTCCTGATCCACGAACATGGTGGCCACCCTGTCTACAACGACATATCCGTGACTAAGGCATGGATTATTTCCGAGGGGGATATCATGTCCAAGGTCGAGGATTCCTACTGGGACTACTATGCGCAAGCCAATACATGAGGCCTTTGATGCCGACCAATGGGACAAGATTGGTCGTGAAATCATGGCTTTCAAGACATCCATGTTGTTTCATGCCTACTGCGTGCGCATTCAGGACCGCATAGCCGAGGCCCAAGATAACATGGAAAAGGAAATGGAAACGAACAATATTTATCACTACCAAGGCAGGGTTAATGCTCATAAACGTGATATAATGATCTTTGAGGACCTATTAGAAATAGCACGTAAACCCTTCACAAGGACGATAAAGAATGCCCGACCCAAATAATGACGCAGTGGATGTCGTAGTTGACGACGCTGTTGCGGACCCCAATGTCAGCGCAGTAAAAGCCATTGCCGACGAATTCCGTGCCTCACTCGCTGAGATGCGGACGGCTCAGGTGGCCCCGCCCCCGGCAGTCCCGGCTGGTCCCTCGTTGCAGGACAAGATCAAGGACCTGAGCACCCGCCAAACCCAGGTTCGTGCCGAATACGACGAACTCTGTGCTGCGGGTGAGTACTCCAAGGGTGCTGAGCACCTATTGAGATTCCAAGCCGAGGTCAATCAAGCTAGTCAAGGTGACCCGACTGACGCCCCCGCCTACAAAGCCATGATCGTCACGGCTCGACGGGATGCCAAACGGGACAACGAGCCCATGTTCGCCAAATACGGTGCGGACATTGAAGCGGAGATTAGCTCCATGTCTCCTGGTGACCGCATCAACCCAGACGCCTGGGACGAGGCTGTCCGCAGGGTCAAAGCCCAGCACATCGACGAGATCATCGAGGACCGCCTCACCTCCGCGAACAAGACTCGGGAGGAAGAGGAAGCTGCCAAGAAACCGGGTGGCCGATTTGTGGCCCCCGTGGCCGCAGGTTCCGCCGGGAAGCTCCGCAAGATTGATGTCGTCGAACTCGATGATAACCAACTCGCCGCGGCTAAGATGCTCAACTTCACTCCCGCTCAGTATGCCGAGGTCCTAGTCGCCGCGGAAGCAAAGACCATCCGTAGTGGATGGGCCGCAGGTATGCACGAACTGTGCGATACCGACAAGCCCGAACCGGGGAGATTCTAATGCCTTACAGCGTGCCTGGTTCTGATCCTTACCATATCCCCAACCCCCAAGCAGGTCGGGAATATCGCTACATCGCTGACGACAGAGACCGCATGTCGGGCCACTTGTTTGGCCACGGTGACCGCCCTGGGTACATGCTCACCCGCGGCAAGACTGTCCCCGAGACCCGTAAGATCTGTGAGGCCCTTGGGCTTCCTTCGTCCTACGTAGACGAGACAGTCAACATGATAAAGTACGGCCGGTTGATCCTTGCAGAGATCCCTGCAACGGAAGGTGCCCGTCGTCGTAGAGAACTTCTCCAAGAGGGCAGAGACAAGCGTGCCTCTGAAGTCGATGGCTTCAATGAAAAGTTCAATCGCCGGGGCGTCCGTGCCGCGGTTCGTGAGATGGAAGAATTCGAGGACCGTAAGCGCTTTGCTTCGGAACGCGATGTAAAAGTTTCCCTGGCAGGTCTGGACTTGCCTCCTTCTAACCCAGAAACAGTGAAAGCTGATTCTGTTTGAGTAACACGGAGATCCTATGACAAATACTGGATCAGTTGCTCAGCACCTAGCACCGGGCATCCGAGACATCCTTGGCACCCGCTTATCGGGCAGAGAGGCACACTACTCTATGCTCTATAACGTGGAAAGCACCGTGCGAAACTATGAGGACTACCTCTATGGCGCGGGACTTCCCATCGCTGTCGAGAAGCCTCAAGGTGTTGACATCCAGTCGTTCGACCCGATTGAGGGCGCAACCAAGCGTCTGACCCCGGTCGTGACTGCACTCGGTTTCGAGGTAACGGAAGAGGCGTGGGAAGATGACCTGTACGCCAACAAAGGTTCCGTTGTTCGAGACGCCGCCAATGATCTTGGTGACTCGCTGATCGAGCGAGTCGAGATCGACGCCCACCGGCCGTTCAACGCCGAGGGGTTCACTACAGCGTTCACCGTCTTGCCGACTACTACGGAAGCGTTCTTCGCTACGTCCCACGCCCCCATCGCGGGTGGCCAGGGAATCACGCAGAACAACATGCCGAGTACGAACACGGACCTGAACGTCACCTCGTTGCGAACGTGCTTTACTACGTTCAAGCGCTATCGCGACGACCAGAATAAGAGAATTCCTGGGTTCGTGAAAGCGGCAAGCTTGCACATTCCCCCGGAATTGCAGTTCGTGGCTGAGGAGCTTCTCAAGTCCCCGAACCG
>SPCK01000162.1 GCA_004525355.1 Spirochaetales bacterium | reverse complement strand
ATCGAACTTGGCTCTCCGGGTGAGATCGCCGTAAAGAACCTGCGTTGGTCCCAGGTTGAGGACGGTACATGGTCGCTCGGGTTGTACGACGTGAACTGACGACGCAGGTATCCTGCACGGTAGTTCCACGTCCATCCTCCGTATGAAATCATTCTACATAGACAATCACGGGTGCGCAAAGAATCAGGTAGATGCCGAAGAAATGGCCACTCGCCTGGCGCGTGACGGCTGGACGGAAGCCACCGAACCGGGCGGGGCTGAACTTGTCATCGTCAACAGTTGTGGTTTTATCGCGGATGCCAAGAAGGAATCCCTGGATGCCGTGATGGCAATTCGCAATTCCTATCCCGACAAGCGCATACTCCTGGCTGGCTGCCTGGCGCAGCGCTACGCCGACGCGCTGGGAGCCGAGCTGGCGGAAGCCGACGGCATTTTCGGGAACGGGGATCTTTCGCTTGTCACATCCGCGGCCCTGGCGGCGTTGGAAGGACGCAGGCAGACTCTGGCTCCGGCATTGCAGCCCTTCGCTCCGGAACGCCGGGATCGCTTTTCGGGCTTTCCGCGAATGGCCTACCTCAAGATCGCCGAGGGCTGTTCAAATCGCTGTGCGTTCTGCGCCATCCCCCTGATACGCGGCGGCATTTCAAGCAGGGATCCCGACGACGTAGCGGCGGAGTTCGCCGAACTCGTGTCCATCGGCATGTACGAGATATGCATCATAGGGCAGGATCTAGGCTCCTACGGACAGGACAGGGCGGGTCGACCGCTCCTGCCCGAGCTCCTGGACAAGATATCGTCGATCTCCGGCGATTTTAGGGCGCGCATGCTCTACATTCATCCCGATCGCTTCCCGCGGGACATTCTGCGGGCTTGCGCGAAGGACCCGCGGATACTGCCCTACTTCGACATCCCGTTCCAGCACGCGTCCACCCCCATCCTCAAGGCCATGAACCGTTCCGGAAACGCAGATGCTTACCTGGGCCTGCTCGCGGACATTCGCGGCGCCTTGCCTGATGCCACGCTTCGCTCGACCTTCCTGGTCGGTTTTCCGGGCGAGACAGAAGAGGATTTCTCCGAGCTCAGGCGCTTCCAGGAAGCCGCACGGCTGGACTGGCTCGGCGCCTTTGCTTACAGCCGCGAAGAGGATACTCCCGCCTACGCCATGAAAAACAGGGTGGCCAAGCCGCTTGCACAGCGCCGCAAGAAGGAAATAGAAGAAGCGCAGCGATCCATCACGGAGGCAGCCTTGTCGCGTTGGGTAGGAACCGACCAGATTGCGCTCGTGGAGGAACGGATCGAAGGCGAGGACCTGGCCATCGCGCGGGCCGCCATGAACGCGCCCGAGGTGGACGGTTCCGTGGTGATCGTGGGTGGAGACGTGGCTCCCGGCGACGTGGTGCCGGTGCGAATAAGCGCGGTACGCGGCGTCGACCTGGAAGCGGTTCCCCGTGGCGCCTAGCCCCGGGTCGAACCTGCCTTCCTACCTGGAAGGCCTGAACCCCGAGCAGCGCGAAGCCGTCCTCCATGACCATGGCAATCTGCTGATCCTGGCCGGTGCCGGCTCGGGCAAGACCAGGGTCATCACGACGAAGGTAGCCTACCTGATACGTGAGAAGGGCTACGCTCCCGAATCAATACTGGCCGTTACCTTTACCAACAAGGCGGCGGCCGAGATGCGGGAACGGGCCTGCGCGATAGAGCCTGCCTGCTCGCGGGCGACCCTGCGGACATTCCACTCGTTCGGTGCCTGGTTCCTCAGGCGCAACGCCGAAGCAGCCGGGCTGGACCGCGATTTTACCATCTATGACGACGACGACTCGACGACCCTGGTCAAGGCCGCTTTCCCCGACCTGACCAGGCAGGAAGCCTCGCGGTTGGCTTCGGCTATCGCCAGGGCAAAGGATTACGGCTACCAACCGGATTCTCCCGGGCTGGAGGCTGCTTTCAAGGGGCTGAACGAGTTCCGTAGAAGCTTTGCCGAGTACGAACGCCGACTGAGGGCCACCGGTAACGTCGATTTCGGCGACCTCATTTCCATGCCTGCGCGGCTGTTGCGTGGCGACCCGGTCATCCGAGACCGTTTTCACGCGCGTGTCCGGGTGATCCTGGTGGACGAGTACCAGGACTCCAATGTCGCCCAGTTCGAACTCCTGAAAGCCATGGCCGGACAGGACGCCTACGTATGCGCCGTCGGCGATGACGACCAGAGCATCTACCGCTTCCGGGGCGCTGAAGTAAAGAACATCCTCGGCTTTCCCGAAACATTTCCCGACACGCAAATCATTCGCCTGGAACGGAATTACCGCTCCTACCAGAGTATCCTCGACATCGCGAGCGCCGTGGTGGCAAAGAACGAGGGGCGACTGGGCAAGACCCTCAAGGCGGTACGGGAAGGCGGCAAGAAACCGGTACTCGCCGTCCTGAACGATCACGACGAGGAAACCGCGTACTGTGTCAGGGTGATAGACGCCGCCGTCAAACGCGGTGCTTCGTTCTCCGATGTCGCCATACTCTACCGTACCAATGCCCAATCGCTCGCGTTCGAGCGCGCCCTGCCCGCCGCCGGCATACCCTACCGTCTCGTCGGGGCCGTTCGATTCTACGAACGCGAGGAAGTGAAGGACGGACTGGCCCTGCTGGCGCTGGCGTCCAACCCTCGGGACGAGGTCGCCTTTCGCCGCGTGGCCAACAAACCCGGGCGCGGTGTCGGGAAAACGAGCATCGAAGCGATCATCGATGAAGCCTACGCATCCAGTGGCGACCTTATCGAGGCGGCGGGTCGTACCCGACTCAAGGCCGCTCGCTCGCGGGCGGGACTGAACGCCTTCTCCGCCTTCATGCGGGAACTGGCCGGCAAGCTCGGCCCTTCCAATCCCGAGGACTACGCGGAAGATACCGGAGCGGCCGTCGCGCGGGCGCGTGTGGCACCTTCGGAAAGCCTGTCAGTTGCCGTTGAATGGGCCATCCGTGAATCGGGGCTCCTGGAGTACCATCGTAGCCAGGACGAGATCGCCGGCAGCCAGAAGGTATCCAACCTGGACGAGCTGGTCAACGCGGCGGGCGACTACCCAGCTACCCGCTCGGGCCTGGCTGCCTTCCTCGAGGCTGTGGAGCTGGACCGGGCCCTCGCCTCGACGGACGTAGCCGCCGACGCGGTAACCCTGATCACCATGCACAACACCAAGGGTCTCGAGTTCCCGGTAGTCGTGGCTACGGGTATGGAACAAGGCCTGTTTCCGCGCGACGACGACGAGGGCGAGGACCTTGAGGAACAGCGTCGCCTGTTCTACGTCGCCATGACCAGGGCCAAGGACGAATTGCACCTGACATACTGCAGGCGCCGCCTGTTTCGGGGCCGTTACATGGAGTATCCGCCATCGCGCTTCCTTGGCGAGATTCCACCTGGACTGCTCTCGCCCTTCGGCGGCAAGGTCGACCTCGGCGCCGCGGCCGCAATGGGAACCTGGAGGCCCGGCGTCGGCGTTTACCACGACGATCACGGCTATGGCCGCGTCGTGAAGGTAACGCCCGCCGGCGATTCGGGCATCATCGTCATAGTCCGCTTCGAGACCGGCAGCACGCTCCAGTTCTTTCCCAAATACACGAAAAAGTTGGAAATCATAAAGGACTGACAATGGAAGATCTACTGAGGCTCCTGCCAACGATCAGGAGAACGAGGGGAAACAGGCTCTACGCCGCCGACGGGAGCCGCATCCTGGACCTGTGGATGGATGACGGCCGGGGCATCCTTGGAGAGCGCGACAAGGCGACGAGAACATGGGCCGCCAATGCCGCGGACAAAGGCTTGGTTCATCCGTATCCGGGATTGTATGAACGCCGATTCGAGAAGGCTGTCCTGACTACCTGGCCGGAGTTGGGCTCCGTGCGGGTTTTTCTATCCGAAGAGCGCGCGCTGGACTCCGCCGCCCGTATCCTCGGGAGCGCGACCGTGCCAGCCGAATCGCCTTGCCGCGATGCTGAAGGAAAGCCGGCCCATGGACCGGGGACGCTCGTTCTCCTCCGGCCTTTTACCGTGCTACCCGCCGGGGTTACCCTTGCGCTCCTGCGCCTGCCTTGTCCACGCCCGTTCGCGCCGGCCTGCCTCGCCGTACGCGATTCCCGGATGCTTGACGACTGCCCGGGAGACCTGGTTCCGAGCCTCTTGTTGGCAGCGGCAGCGCGCGGCCTGGCATCAATCGAAGTCGCGACCACCAACGGCTATGGCGAAGATCACTGGAAACGCTTCGACAGGTTCACGGCTCCGTTCTTTGATCGGAATGGCCCCTATCTGTTTGCAAGAATCGAGCGATCGCGCTACGAAGAGTTCTACAGGGCCGCGTTGTCAGGCGGAGCCCTTGTCTCGCCCGACTACGACAAGCCAAGCATCGTCCCGCCCGATTTCGACGATGGAGAACTTAAAAAACTTGCCAAGGCGTTGGATGGAGTCCGGAGCGACCGGTAACGGTTCATTCGAACACCGCGAAGCCTTGTTATCCGGGGGGCAGCTCCGGGACGGAATCGGCGCGGATTTCAGATCGGGAGTTCAGCGCCAGCACTCCTGAGAGGATCAATGCCCCGCCCGCAAGTTGCAAGGCGCCAAGGCGCTCTCCAAGGAGCGCCGCGGAAAGCAGTATGGTTACCAAAGGCTCGATCGTGGATACCAGCGACGTGTCGGCCGCGCCGATACGCCGCATCGCCCCGAACAGCGTCACGACGGGCAGCACCGTCGCGAACAACCCGACGCCGAGTATGCCCAAGGTAGCCATCAGCGTAGAAGGAAATTGTACGCCGCCCGAGCCGATGGTGATCAGCCAGTATACGACAGCCGAAGCGCTCATCACGCAGGTCGTGGCGAATACCGGATCCAAGCGGGAGAGAATTTTCTCGCCGACCGTCAGGTAGGCTGCGTAACTCAGGGCGACTGCAATTCCCAGTGCATATCCGAACCAGGGGTAGGAACCTCGGGTCCAGAGGGTGATGGTGCAACCTGTCAGGGACAGGACGAGCGCCAGCAATTGCATCTTCCGGGGCTTTTTGACGAGAAAGATCGCCGAGAACAACACCACGAAGGCAGGGTAGAGGTACAATAGCAGGCTGGCTATTCCGGGATCCAGATACCGCACTGTCAGGAAGTACAATCCCGCCTGCGGGCTGAATCCGAAGGCGCCCAGGAGCAGGGCGTCCCGATATTCCCGGGCCGGCCGCCTCCATGCGCCTCTGGAAACCATGAATATCCACAAAGCCAAGGCTGCGATACTGAAACGCCAAGCCAGCGTCTGTGCGACGGAGAAGCCCGCCGCATAGATAAGCTTGGCAAACAGGCCAAGCGTCGCGAACGCCGATGCTGAAACGAGGGCCAGCAGAACGCCCGATCTTCTGCTCATGCGTCGCTGTCGAATGTGACGTCGCCGAGCCGGTAATCCTCTTGCTTGATCGAACTACGCAGGACTTCGGCATCCGCGGTCTTGCGTTCCAGTTCGGTAAGCCTCCACGCACGGCCATCGGTTGTGGGATCCCCCCGCTCATACGCGGCCAACTCT
>SPCK01000505.1 GCA_004525355.1 Spirochaetales bacterium | reverse complement strand
GCCTTTCTTTTGGGTTTGGGGTCCATTATAGTGTATATCGACGATGTCAGGGCCGCGCGCGCCGGGGGGAGGAAAGCACATCATGAGCGTCCGTGAGTATTTGGGAGTGCCGTTCTACGAGTTGCAGGCCTATCATTCAGAACCGCCGCTGGATGCCGTAAGCTTTGTCGGCTCGCCGCGGAAACATCCGTACGATGATGGAAAAGTTCTGATACTTGGAGAACCCGGCGAGGGCGAAACCGCGATTCTTGAGTTCAGGGTGGCCGATATCCTGTGCGCCCAGGATCTCCCGAGCCCCGTGACCGAGGCGGGAGAGAGCTATCCCATCGTCCGCGTGTGGATACGGCATGGTGCCGTCGGCATTCGCTACCAACCCTTCGAGGTGGACACGCCCCTTCGATATTTCGGCGACGAGCGCAAGCTCAGGGACAAGGTGCTGGGGCACCATCGCTCCTAAAGCCGATGGCCGCCCGGGTGTTACGGGGACGTTACTGGCATCCAGCGGGAAACGGGTTCGTGTCCTGCGGGCTGTGTCATCACCAATGCCGTATACCGACCGGGGGCAGTGGACTCTGCCGCGTACGGGCCAACGAAGACGGCAGGCTCGTTTTGCCCTTCCATGGCGCGATCAGTTCCATCGCCGTCGACCCTATCGAGAAAAAACCGCTGTATCACTTCTTCCCGGGCTCGTCTGTGTATTCCGTGGGCTATGTCGGTTGTAATCTCCATTGTCCTTTCTGCCAGAATCATGAAATTTCCCAATCGACTACGGCCACGGTCAAGTACGTGACACCGATGGAAATCGTGGTGGGAGCCAAGGCGTCCGGATGCCAGGCTGTTGCCCATACCTATTCCGAACCAGTCGTGCATGCTGAGTTCGTGATCGAGGCGATGCGGGCCTCACGCTCCGCGGGTTTGCGCAGCGTGCTGGTAACCAATGGCTGTGCCAGACCAGAGGCCGCCGCGGGACTCCTGGAGTACTGCGACGCAGTGAACGTTGACCTGAAAGCCTGGGACCAGGACTGGTATCGGAACGAGCTGGGCGGCGACTTGGATACCGTCACATCATTCATCACCCTGGCACACCGGTCCGGAGTGCACCTCGAAGTCACGACCCTGATCGTACCTGGGGGTAATGACGACGATACCCAGATAGACGGGATAGCCGGTTTCCTCGCTGAACTGTCGGAGCACATCCCGCTGCATCTGTCGGCCTACCGCCCAATGTACCGCTACACGACGCCCGCGACGCCGACATCGACAATACGGCGCCTGGCCGGGGTGGCCGGTCGACATCTTCGTTTTGTCTACGCGGGTAACCTGTGGGGCGAACGGAACGAGACCCTATGCCCGGCATGCGGTTCGGTCCTGGTCTCGAGGGAGGGCTATCGGGTGAACACATCCGGTCTGCAAAACGGCCGTTGCGCCCGCTGCGGATCTTCGGTTCCCGTCATTTCCTGACATGCCCTGCGCTTGACTTTTTTTAATGTTCGGTATATTTTCTCATTCGCTCCGATTGAGCATTCCCCTGTAGCTCAGCTGGCAGAGCAAGTGGCTGTTAACCACTGGGTCCGTGGTTCAAATCCGCGCGGGGGAGCTAAACGAAAAGACCGTCCGAAAGGACGGTCTTTTCGTTTATAAAGCCCGCCGTGCGGATTTGAACCGAGCGCGCGCGCCGCGAAGGCGGCGAAAAGCGGCCATGGAAGGCCGCGACAGCGAGCGAGGCGGGCTGAAATGAGCGGCCACGATGGACGCGAATGTAAGCCGAATCCGCGCGGGATGCGGCGCGAGACATCGCAGCGCCGCAGGGGGAGGCTCGCTAAGGCGAGCCGGGGGGTATCCCCCCCCCCAGAAACATCGCGAGACATCGCAGCGCCGCAGGTGGAGGCTCGCTACGGCGAGCCGGGGGGTATCCCCCCCCCTGAACTCCAAGAGGGACAGAGCTTGGCGCTTGCATGAGGCGAAGAGGGACAGAGCTTGGCGCCGGCATGAGGCGGACCAAGGCGAAGTGCGGCTTCTGGATC
>SPCK01000471.1 GCA_004525355.1 Spirochaetales bacterium | reverse complement strand
GAGGCCGTTGAACTTTTTGCCGATCCACGGGAATTCGACAAGGCCAGGGAGGCTCTTCGTACCTGGGTGGAAGGCGATCTGGCCGAACGATTTTCGGCCTGGCTCAAGGATCGATTCTTCGGACGCGAGGCGGCACGACTCCGGGGGATCGTCATGGCCGAGGTGGAGCGCGCGAATCTGGAATTACTCTACGTGACTGACGCTGACGGTCGCGTAACCCTGGATGAGGCGGGCGATCCGCGTATCGTACGCCCGGGCGACGGTAGATCCCTCGAGGACGACGAAGCGGCCTGGAATCACAGAAGCGCCGGCGCCGTCGTGGCGGCCATGGCCGAGATGGATGCGCGGCTTGAGGGCTTGCGTCCGGAACTCCTTTCACTCGTACCCGAAGCGGAGCGCGGCTATTATGCCCGGCTCGTCGCATCGGCAGCAGATCAAGCTCGGGACAAGGCAGCCAGGGAATTGAATGCGCTCGCCGCCCGGGAAGAGCGTATCTTCATCGCGCGTCGCAGCGCCGACGTATGGAGTCTCCGGAAAAAAAGTGAAGACGAAGCTGCGTCCGTTATTGCTGACAATATCGCCAGGGAAACGGCAACCGCATGCGATGAAGGGCTGGCTGCGCTTGACGTCCGCATTGAATCGGCCAAGGCGGGCACGGGCGATATGGTATTTGCCGGGGAGGAGTGGCTCGCCGCGTTCCAGGATCAGTTCGATCGGGGTTTGGCCGCATGGCGCGGGGCCGAGGAGCGATTCCTGGTACGGCGCCTCGAATGGGAGCGGGGAGCGGGTACGGCCTTCGACGCCGGAAACGAGGCCTGGGCAACGGCTTTCGAGCGCCTGACCCAGGAACGAAAAGCATGGGAGGCGAAGGCTTCGGAATTATTCCGATCTGGAGAAGAATCATTCGCGCGAGCGAGCGAGACCCTTGAAGAAACTATCCGTCAGGCAAGACTCGAGTTTGAGCGCGATGCCCTCGAACGGTCCAGCGCCGGAGCTGACAGGGCGAAAGCCTGGGTCGATGTCTATCTCCAGAGCGGCGTCATGGTCGCGAGCGCTCGCGAGAGCATGGACTACTGGCTCGGGGAACTCGGCGGGGGCGCTCCTGGCGCCAACGATCCTGGATTGCGCTCATGGCTCGAGCAACACACCGTCCAGGACTTTTCCACAGAACGTACTCGGCAGGCGTATACCGAGAGCCTGCGCTGGCTCGATATGCTCGATACGTATGCGGCGAGGGCAGAAGAAGCCCGGGACGCACTGGTAGCCGATTTCGGTGTGGCCATGGGCGATGGAGCCGGCATTCTGGCGGATGTACTGGATCCGAACGCGGCGAGCCAGGATTTCCATCTGGATGAATACCAAGTGGAGCTTCTGAGAGCTCAAGCTGTACAGGGGTATTGGGAACGCCGCGTTGAGATCGCTGATGCGGTCCAGGCATACGCAGTGGAACTGGGAGCGGGCAGGGCTACCGACGCCGAAAGCATTCTGGCGCTCCAGCGTACTACCGATGCGTATCACTACGCCCTCGACGAATATGCCTCGGCCGCCGCCACCATGAGCGCCGCGGGCGACAGGGTCGGGGAAGCCGGGGAAGTCTTGAAAGAAGCCGGCAGACGTGTGTCCGAGGCGGGCGTATTGCTTGAAGAATTGAACCGGGAGTTTGCCCTGGCCGTTTCCGCCTTGATGCTCAATGGCGCGGACTTCATGCGAAACGAGGCGTTGGATCGATACGCCGATCTTCTGGCCGCAAGCGGCATCGGGGATAAGGGTGCGCAGGCCAGCGAGGCCGAAGCGCTCGCACGCTATATCGAACGCGGGGCCGCCCTCGGCTACGCCCAGGCATTCGAGCAAGCGGGTGAGGCCCTGCGCGAAGCCGTCTCGGGCAGCGAGGGCGAAGTATCACTTTCTGCCCTGAAAGCCTCGTGCGACGCGATCTGGAAGGGGGGGGCGGAAGCGGCCCTACCGGGCGATGTAGGCGAATACGGTCTGGAGAACGACGAGCAGGCGCGCTCACGAATCGCTGCCCTACTCGAAATGATAGAAACGGCGTCCTTCGACGAACCAAACCCAGTAATGCGGGAGCGTCTCGTCGCCCGATACGAGACGGCGATTCGCGCTTCCGTTTCGGCGGCGGAGCGGCGAGCGGACGCAGCCTTGCAGAACCGGTTGGACGGCATGGCGATCCTTGGAGCGAGCGATCCCGATTCGTGG
>SPCK01000106.1 GCA_004525355.1 Spirochaetales bacterium | reverse complement strand
TCTTTTGACATCGTGATGGCCCTGCATCTCATCGAGCACTTGAATGAACCCAGAAGCTTTCTCAGGGAAGCCTTTCGCGTATTGAAGCCAGACGGCGACCTCCTCCTGATTACTCCCAACGTCAGAAGTTTCCAGGCGCTGTTCAGGGGCGCCGCCTGGCGAAGCGCGATTCGTGATCACCTCTACCTCTTTTCTTCCCGGACGCTCGCGACTATGCTGAAGTGTGAGGGATTCACTACCAGGTACCTGGGAACGTGGGGTGGCTGGCCGGCAGGGATGCGCCCCGGGATCCTTAAAAGGCCGCTGGACGCCTTGGCCAAACGGCTGGGCTGGGGTGATGTTATGGTGCTTCGTGCGGCCAAATCAGGCTTGGGTGCGGCTGGAATCTCGTCGTCGACTGGATAGGGGATTCCCCGAGGAGTTTGACCATGGAAACGGCTCAGAAAGTCCTGTTCGTAGATGCCTCCAACGGTTTTTATCGCATCCGGCGCTACCGGCTTGGCGATTATTTCGGACCCGTGGACCTTGGGCTGCATCTGGCGGGGCGCCTCATGAGCCTCAATATCGGCGTGGGTCTGTTTGCTGGTTCGATACTACCTGGCTCCAATCGTCTTGTTATAAATGGATTTTCACCGTGCTGGCGAGGCTTCTACGTTTCGAGTATGGGCGGAGCGGGGCTTGTCTTCGATAATCTGGGCATCAACATGATATCCCTTGTGGGCAAAGCGCCAACACCCTCGATACTGTATCTGAACCGCGATCACGGTGAGGAAGTACAAGTGGAAGTGGTCCCGGTGGAAGCGCATGCGATCTGGAATGGAGGGCGCGGCGGAGCCTATGCCATGATGGACGAAGCCCTTCGTCTGTTTGGCCCGCGATACGGGGGAGAATACCGTGCGCTTGCCGTGGGACCTGCCGCACTGGTCACCGATTACGCGGGCATCTTATCCGCCCCGGTCAAGGACGGTTCGGCCTCCGACGTGGATACCTGGGCAGGAAGAGGCGGGCTGGGCTCCAAGATGCTCAGCGAGCATGGCATTGCCGCTATCATTTATGGCGGCACCGTGGTCGACGAAGATTTTCGCGATCGAAGCGTGGCGGATGCCTGGTTCGAGGACAAGTACAAGCAGAAATTGGCCGTCAAGGATTTCGAGTCCACAACGAAATACCGATTCGATCCCAAGTTCCAGACTGGTGGTACCTTGGGCGTCAATTATGCGTCGGTGGGCGGAAGGATTATCGCCTTCAATTACCGGAGTCTGTCCTGGACGGAGGAAGCCCGCCTGGACCTCCACAAGCGATTCGTCGTCGATCATTACCTCAGGCAATTCAATGAAGAGACAATCGCGACCAATAATCAGTCTACCTGCGGCGAGCCTTGTTCCGCGGTGTGCAAGAAACTTCGGGGAGAGTACAAGAAAGACTACGAACCCTACCAGACCATGGGACCGTTGTGCGGCATTTTCGACCAGCGGGCAGCGGAGTTGCTCAACAGGGCATCGGATGCGGCAGGCTTTGACGCCATCTCGGGCGGTGGCGTCCTGGCATGGCTCATGGATTGCCTGGATTCTGGCGATCTATCTCCAGAGGAACTGGGGGTCTCGACGCAGCCGCGCTGGGACCTGGACGCTTTCGATGTCGTGGCCGACTCGATGCACAACGCCAGGCTTGGTGTAGAACTCATCGATGCCATCCTCGGCAGGAAGGGCCTCATCGATTTTTCGGAGGGAGTTCGCAAGTGGGCGCGCAGGATACGGCGGGACAAGGGCGTTCGCATCCTGGACCGATTCGTGTGCACGGCCAATGGCCGCAGGGGCTGGATGGTTCCCAACCAGTACTGGACGCCCGGCGCCTTGGCGCCAATGGCCATTATGGGTAAGTATTACATGCATTACGGCGCTGATTTTCTACCGCCGCGCGATCTCGGCAGGGCTTGCGCGGAGCGGCTCAAGAAGGAATTGGTGATGGACAACGCCGGTGTTTGTCGCTTCCACCGGGGATGGGCCGAGGACTACATACCACAGGCGATGGAAACCCTTTACGGCATGGGTGAACGATATCGTGCCGCCGTTTCCAACGCCGCCAGCCGTATCAACAGCAGAAATGCGGGTGTCTATTGGGAAAGCATGCGAAACGTGGAATTCATCCGGACCTTCCTTGTCAGGGTGCGGGATGTCGAGAAGAAGGGAACTCCCGAATTGGACGCGTGGATACGGGCGTTTGAGACTGATGCCGCCGCGGCCGCCCTTGATTTCTGGTTTGAAGCGCGCAAGGGAATCGACGAATCTTTGAGGGACTTTCTGTGAGCTCCGGACCGCTTGCTCCGCGCCCCGGTCCGATTGGCTACGAACCGGGAACTAGTGCCTACAACCGCGCCGTCGCGGATGCGGTCGAGGCTGTCAGGGAGACTGTGGCGCGGGCCTGCGCAGTCGCCGGCAGGAAACCCGCGGGAGTATCCCTGTTGGCGGTCAGCAAGTTCAATCCGGTTGAAGCGGTCATGGCTGCCTATGCGGCTGGCCTGCGACTGTTCGGTGAAAATCGAGTCCAAGAGGCAGAAGAGAAATTCGTGGCATTGAAAGCATCCTACCCGGATATCCAGCTCCACCTTCTCGGGCATCTGCAGACAAACAAGGCAAGGAAGGCGATCGGCTTGTTCGATTGCATACAGTCCGTCGATTCCGAGAAGCTGCTCGTGGAATTGGCCCGGCACGCCGAGGCTTCCGGCGTGTTGATGGATATTCTGTTCGAGTTGCACACGGGCGAAGAATCCAAATCAGGATTTGCCGACGCGGACCAACTGTACCGGGCGTTCGATGTGGCGCTTTCCTTACCCATGCTCCGGCCGCGTGGCCTGATGACCATGGCGCCGTATACCGACGACGCAAAGGCGATACGGGCCTCGTTCAGGGCCTGCCGTGTCGCTTTCGATGAACTCGCGGCGCGCCACGTCTCCTCCGGTTGGGATATCGTCTCAATGGGGATGACGAACGATTATCCCCTGGCGATCGAGGAGGGCTCGACCCTGATTCGAATAGGCGCGGCAATCTTCGGAGAGAGGGCGTATCCATGAGCGCGGGAATCCGCTCGCTGATTCTGGCGTTGCTCGTCCTGGTAGCGGGAACCTTCGGTTCATGGGCGCAGGCCAGTCAGCCGTCGCCATTGCCCGAGCCCTACCGAGCGGACGAATTTCCGGAATTGGTTCAGGACCTCAGGCGATGGGAAATCGTCAGCTTGGGCGCCTTTCCGCTTATCCTGTTCTATACGCGCCTTGGCTTTGATTTCGGGCGATATGCCGAGAGCGGATTCCTGGCAGAATACGCGCCGTGGCCGTTCAAGAGCGAGTACTCATATTCGCCGAGTAGAGACGAACAAGTGACGGCAGTATTGACCGCTGCGGCGCTATCCGCGGCTTTCGGCCTCGTGGATGCCGCAGTTCTCAAGATTCGCCGTTCCGGAAGCCCTTGAACCCGCCCGGAAAACGATCAGCTTGACAGGAGACAGCGGTCGGACTAGTATTATCGACGCTGTGGAAAACCGAAAAAAACATATACTGGTCGTCTATGAGGATGGCCGCAATGAACTCGAGAATGCCGCAAAAACGATCAAGACGAATCTGGCCGGTTCGGCCGTCGTCAAGATCCGATTGGCTTCCGAGACATCAATACCAGAAATTCTCGCTGCCGACGCCTACGTTTTCGGCGTGAACACCCCTGGCGCGCCCTTCTGGGCTGAGTTGAAACGAGCCTTGGGCGGTATGAATCTTGCCGGTCGTCCAGCGGCTTTCTTCTCTGCCGGCGGCGAGGCCCTCGGGCTCAGGAAGGCCTTCGTCGCTTCGGAACTGTCTTTGCCGGTCGAGGATGCTGCCGTCGCCGATGGGGCGGAATTCTCCGCCTGGATAGATCGGCTAATGAAGACATTCTGACGACGCCGGCGCATTCGCGTCGGTTTCTTCTACTATCATCCATGAGGTGCATATGTCCGAAGGCTTTAACCTCGACGACGCGATCCGCAAGGTTCCCGACTTTCCCAAACCAGGTATTCTTTTCTACGATATTACGAGCGTTCTGGTCAGGCCCGATGCTTTCAAATACTGCATCGATGCAATGATTCGGCTATACAGGGGCGAGAAACTCGACGCCGTAGCCGCGGTCGAGTCGCGCGGGTTTCTTTTCGCCGCGCCGTTCGCCCATCGCCTCGACTTGCCCATCATCCTGGTGAGGAAGAAGGGGAAATTACCCGGCAAGACATTGAGCCAGAAGTATGAGCTCGAATATGGAGAAGCTGAAATCGAGATGCACGAGGCGGACATTCCACGAGGCGGCAGGGTGCTCATCGTGGATGACCTGATAGCCACCGGAGGCACTCTCCGTGCCGCGGCGGACCTGCTGGTTCGTGGCGGGGCGATTCCAGTCGGCGTCTTTTCCGTCATAGGCTTGCCGTTCCTCGATTATCAAAACGCGCTGAGTGGGATGGATGTTCGCACCCTTATCGAGTATTTCGGGGAATAGCCGCCTTTTGCCGGACTCGGCGGCCCCAGTGCCCTCGTGGCTTTCCAAGGAGAAATCATGTTGCAGGCTCTCTCGAAGAATTCCCATTGGCAAGGACGCCGCGGTCCGCTCGTACTGGTAATCATGGATGGATTCGGCTATGGCAAGTATACTGAAGGCGATGCGGTAACCGACTCCAAGCTATACAATTTTCGCGAGCTGGAAGCATCATGCCCTCATGCCAGGCTGAAGGCCCACGGAACGGCCGTAGGATTGCCATCCGATGACGATATGGGAAACAGCGAGGTTGGCCACAACGCCATCGGTTGCGGTCGAGTATTCGCTCAGGGGGCGAAGCTGGTTTCGACATCCATTCAAACCGGTGCCATTTTCCAGGGAGCCGTCTGGAAGAAGCTTACGGCCAACGTACTCGCCGCTCCAGGGCGGACCCTGCATTTTATCGGATTGTTCTCGGACGGCAACGTCCATAGCCATATCGACCACCTCAAGGCCATGCTCGTACGGGCGAAGGCCGACGGCATCAAGAAGGCCAGGGTCCACATCCTGTTGGATGGCCGCGACGTGGGCGAGCAGAGCGCCCTGGAATATATCGATCCCTTCGAACAATTCCTTTCGGGCCTGTCCGAGGGAGGCTGCGATTATCGGATCGCCTCGGGTGGCGGACGACAGTACATTACCATGGATCGCTATGGCGCCGACTGGTCGATGGTGGAACGGGGCTGGCATACGCACGTGCTTGGTGAAGGCCGCGCCTTCGCGAGCGCGCACGAGGCGGTAGTGGCCTACCGGGCGGAGAATCCCGTCCTCATTGACCAGGACATGCACGAGTTTGTCATAACCGATGCGGGCAAGCCGATCGGCCCCATCGTCGACGGGGACTCGGTCGTGTACTTCAATTTCAGGGGAGATCGCGGCCTCGAAATTACCGCCGCCTTTGAAAACGATAATTTTGACCATTTCGACCGTGGGCGCCGACTAGTGGCGGAATATGCAGGCATGATGGAATATGACGGCGACATGCACGTACCCGCGCAATACCTGGTCAGCCCCCCCGCTATCGATCGAACGGTCGGCGAATATCTCGCGGCTACCGGCGTACCCATGCTGGCGATCTCGGAGACCCAAAAATTCGGCCATGTCACGTATTTTTTCAATGGCAACAGGACCGGCAAGTTCGACGAGAAACTCGAGGACTACGTCGAGATCACGAGCGATGTCCTTCCCTTCGAGCAAAGACCGTGGATGAAAACCGCGGAAATTACCGACTATGTCTTGAAGGCGATCGCCGGTAATGAGTACCGCTTCATTCGGCTCAATTTTCCGAATGGCGATATGGTCGGGCATACCGGAAATTACCAGGCGGTCGTATGCGGACTGGAAGCCATGGATATACAACTGGGGCGATTGAAGAAGGCCGTCGAGAAAGCCGGTGGTATCATGGTGCTCACGGCTGACCACGGCAACTCGGATGACATGTTCGAGCACGACAAGAAGACGGGAGCCGTCTCCCGCAAGCCCGATGGGAGTCCGAGGGCAAAGACCAGCCACAGCCTCAATCCGGTGCCCTGCGTGCTGTACGATCCTGAATGCAAGGGAGAATACGATACAATTCTCGCCGAAGGCTTGGGCATCAGCTCGCTTGCTGCCTCTTGTATCGAGCTTTTGGGGTTCATGCCGCCAGACGACTATGATCCTTCCATTCTCCGTATGAAAGACTAGGCGATGACCGAAATAGAGCTCAAGGCGAGACTCGGGGACCCAGAAGAGACTGAGAGGCTCGTAGCTACCTTTGCCCGTTTTGTGCGCCGAGTCGACAAGCTGGACTCGTATTGGCACGGTCCTGATTGGCGTTTTGCGCGTGGTACCAAGGGGTTTCGCTTGCGTTCGGACAGGGATGACAGCATCGTGACCTTCAAGGTGAGGCGTAATGAAGGTGGCATCGAGATCAATCAGGAAACCGAGTTTTCGGTTTCTGACCCGGCCGCGTTTATCGGGCTCGTCGAACGCATCGGTTGTGAACCGTTTTTCAAGAAGCGCAAGACCGGAGCGATGTACGAACATGATGGATTTACCATCGAATTACTCGAAGTCGCCGGCCTGGGGCATTTTATCGAGATAGAAAAGGTGCTGTCTTCGGATGATCCGACAGAGATTGCCATCGTCCAAGGCGGATTGAAATCCATACTAATAAAAGCGGGTCTGCACGAATCCGATATCGAGGGAAGAAGGTATTCCGAGCTCATACTCGGCGGATCCGCATAAGTCGCCGTGCATTCAAAAGCAGTCTGCCTTGACCCCACCAAGACATTCATGCTAATGTCCCGTCGTTCGGGCGCTTGGCTCAGCTGGTCAGAGCGCTTGGTTTACACCCAAGATGTCACAGGTTCAAATCCTGTAGCGCCCATACGAGAATGCCCTGTCCGCTACTGCGGATGGGGCGTTTCCGTATAGGAAGGGCGTTACAGGATTTGAACCGAGCAGCCGGTGCGAGCGGAAGTGAGCACGAGCCGACAGGAGGTCGGCGAGA
>SPCK01000386.1 GCA_004525355.1 Spirochaetales bacterium | reverse complement strand
CCCGTGTGGGTGAGGCGGTGATATGCGTCGAATGGGAATCAGCCATAAGTTCATTCTGTTCATAGCCGCGTCTGTGGCGTTGTTCTTGGTCTGTACGTTGCTCATCAGTCAGAACATCATGAGGCGTCACGCGTTGCGTACGGCCGACGAGCTCGCATCCACGATCCTGGATCGTACGGACATGCAGATCGCCCAGTTCTTCGGGGACATGGAATACCTGGCACTGGGACTGGCGGGAACGAAGCAGGTCCGGGACGTCAACCCGGCGGGCATGCGGGACGTATTTCTGGCGACCGTCCTGGCCCGCAAGCGTTACCTCCGCGCGATCTATCTGGGCACGGCCGACGGCCGGATGTATGAATGGGGCAGCGGAGAGGGTTTTATCGACAATACTCCCACCTTTCCGCCGGATTATGATCCCCGGATACGGCCATGGTACCTCAAAGGCATCGAGAATGATGGCTTCTCGATATCCGAGCCATACCGGTACGCCAGTATCGACGCGCTGGGCATTACCTGTGTCCTGCCTGTCTTTGGCGGGGACGGAATCTTGATCGGGGTCCTGGGTCTGGACATCCTGCTGGACAGCCTGGCGGGAATCCTCGCCGACCTGCAGATTCCCAAGGAGGGAAAGGCGGCCATCCTGAGCGACGACGGCCTCGTGGTGGCAAGCCAGTTTGCGGTACATCGCCATGAGGGCGATATGCTCAAATCCTTCTCCATGCCGGGCGCCGAAGCCATGCGGGGGGTCGGCCAGGGTTCATTTTCAAGCCAGGTGGACGGCGTTGATACCTATTTTGCCTTCCGGCACGTGGACCGTTCCGGATGGACGATCGTGGTGGGCATGCCCTACGGAGCCATACTTGCGTCCACCCGGGAACTGCTGAGCGCGGTAACGCTTTTCGACCTGATCATGATGATCGCCATGCTTCTCGCCGTGGGGGGAATCATGGGCAAGCTCATCGTAGCGCCGCTCGGTTATATCGTCTCGGTGATCAACCGCAAGGAAGGCGGAGAACGGGAGGCAAGGGCAATCATCAAGTCCAGGGACGAATTTGAATTCCTCGGAGCCGAACTCAACAAGCTGTTCGATGCCGTGGACGGTTACTCGGGCGACCTGGAGGACAAGGTCAGGCTGCGTACGGAGGAAACCTGGCTCCTGCAGAAGGAGAACACGCGACTGCGCATCGCCGAGGAACGCAAGCGCATCTATCGTGACATGCACGATTCCATCGGAGCAAGGCTGACGAATATTTTCTTCTGTAACGGCGTGGCCCGCGACATGGCCAAGGACTGCGCGGCGCCCCTTGCGGCGCCCCTTGGGGAAATGTTCGACGGAATAGAGACCAATTGCCTGCAAGCTGTACAAAACCTCAAGCGTATCATTTTCGGCATGAAAGAGGACGCTCTTCTGGGACAGGACACGGCCCAATTCCTTTCCATGGGCATTCGACAGCGGCTCAAGACCGCCGGCCTTGATTTTGATTGCCGCATCACAGGGCGGGAGGCACTGAACGCCCTCCCGGCGAGTGTGCGTGGCGAGGTGGAGAAGGTTTTCGAGGAACTGGTAAGCAATGTGCTCAAGCATGCCAAGGCATCGGGCGTACGCTTGCGGCTCAAGGCCGGCAGGAATGGCCTGCGGATTCGCTTTGCGGACGACGGCAGGGGCTTCGCGGCCTTGCCAAGAAGTAACGCAGTATCGGGGCTCAACAACATCCGCTATCGCATAGAGGGTCTGGGCGGAAGCATGAGCATGGAGTCCGGGGCGGCTTCAGGCACGGTTTTCAGTATAGCCATCCCGGGGGGAGATTTGCGCCATGAAGCCTGAAATGTCGGGTCGGGCGGTGGCGTTGGCCATTGTTGAGGACGAGAAGAATGTCCGCGAAGGACTCAAGTATTTCCTGGGTCTGGACAGCCGCATCCGAATCACCGGAGCCTTCGGTACGGCGGAGGGTCTGGTTTCGTATCTTGAGGGCGGCGGCTCAGTCGACATGGTACTCATGGATATACACCTGCCGGGGATGGACGGCATCGCGGCTACGCGGGTATTGCAGGATCGTTGGCCGAACGTAACCGTCCTGATCTTGACTATTTTCGAGGACCAGGACGCCATACTGGATTCCATAAAGGCGGGCGCCAAGGGCTACATCCTGAAAAACACCAAGCCTGATGCACTTCTCGAGCAGATTCTGAGTGCGGCCTACGAGGGATCGCCCATCAGCCCGACTGTCGCACGCCGTATCCTGGATGAGATACGCCGCGGCGCTCGCGTGTCCAAGGCCGCCGATTATTCCCTGACGCTTCGCGAGACGGAGGTGTTGCGCGATATCGTGAACGGCCTGACGTACCGGGAGTTGGCCGAGCACCACCATATCGCGGGCTCCACCGCCAAGAAGCATATTCTTCACATCTATCAGAAGCTCAACGTCAATTCAAAGGCGGAGGTTGTCCGCAAGGCGCTGGAGGAAGGCTTGGTCTGATTGGCACTCTGGTACCGGTGGAGGATGCCGGTCACCACGTTCTTCCCTTGCCCCAACAGGTGTAGTTTTCTCTACTCTTTTCCATCGGATTTTGACAAAAATACACCCTATGGTGCATATCGGGATCAGTAGATCGGCCGTAGACTCCTTCTGGGCCATGTGCACGGCATTCTGTACGCTTGGCCCGAGCTTTTTTAACACAAGGAGTCATCATGAGCGATCAAAAAACCGGAAAGGGAGTATTCAGCTGGTACTTCAAGACCAACCTGCTCCTGCGTATCCTCATCGGCTTGGGCCTCGGCGTGGTCGTGGGCATTGCCCTCGGGTTCATGCCCGATG
>SPCK01000503.1 GCA_004525355.1 Spirochaetales bacterium | reverse complement strand
GCAGACGAGATCGCTGTCTGCGCGATCATCAGGCGCACAGCCCTGCTGATATCTTCCGGGATCGCCTTCCTGCCATCCGGGTTCATCCATGGCTTGTCGATGACTCCCTCGGCATAGCTCGCGGGGCCGCCGAGTCGCAGGCCCAGGACTCCTGCGTAGGCTGCCTCGGGATGCCCCGCGTTGGGGCTCTCGTGGGCGTTCCGCCACTGCAGGTATGACCGAAACGCACCGCCGATCGACCCGCCGGCAACGGGAGCCAGCATGCAGGCAATCGCGCTTGACAGCCGCGCCGGCAACCAGTTCGCGACATCGTCGGCCCTGGCGGCTACGAGCCCGAAACTCAAGTAGCGTTCGTCCTTGTGCCCGAACATCGAGTCCATCGTGTTGACGGCCCGATAGGCGAACGCTGCCCATGGGCCGAGTGCGACAGCCCAGAACAGGGGCGCCGCCGCGCCGTCTATCGAACTTTCAGCGACGCTCTCGACGCAGGCCCGCGCTACGCCCGCGTAGTCGAGCCGCGAGACGTCCCTTCCCACGATCATCGCGACCGCTTCACGACCCTCGATCGGTTCCGGCCGGTCGGCGGCCATATCCCGCAGGATGGCACGCTTAACGCGGTTGGCGTGGGTGGCAAGATCCGACGGGGCGATGGAAACCCAGATCACGAGCGACTCCGTCACGATACCCAGCGCAGGATGCAGGAACCCGGCGGCGGCCGTCAGGCACAGAGCCGTGAGCGACGCACAGAGCGCGACCGCCATCCAGGTTATCGCGCCCGCGGCCACGATGACTGGATCCCGGCCGTGGTGTCCAGGATACGAACCGCCGCGCAATACCTTCGTCGCCCTGAAAAAGCGGCGAGTCCGAATCTCCATCCAGGCGGCAAGGCGCCCGAGCAGCCGTACCGGGTGCCATCTGACGGACGGATCTCCCGCGACTGCATCCAGGACCAGCGCGAGCAGCACGACGATGGCTGTCCGCGTCACTGATCCGGCCGCCAGGGCTGCGTTCACAAACCCAGCTCCCGCCTGATCGCGCCCAGGTCGACGCTTTCGCGCACCGCGTCGGCGAGCCGGGAGATATTCTCGTCAAGGCTCGGCCGGGGATGTATGGGCAGGGGCGCCAAGCCTCGGCGCTCGCGAAGCCCGTTCAGGAACGCGCGCCTGAAACCGTCGGTGTCGAAGATTCCGTGCAGGTAGCTGCCCCACACGGCTCCCGATCTGTAGCCGATAATGTCGCTGGACATTGTCCGTACGGCTGGCCGGAGAAGCGGGTCACGGTCGCCAGGGTCCTGTGGGATCGACGTGGTGTTGCCGTGGTGTATCTCGTACCCAGCCAGCGGCGAGCCATCGTCGAGCCAGACGGCATCGCTTCTGGCCAGCGTCTTGTCGACGGAGAACGCTGTCTCCAACGCCAGCAAACCCAGGCCGTCGACGGAGCGTTCGGGCGACTCGACGCCGTCCGGATCGAAAATACGTCGGCCGAGCATCTGGTAGCCGCCGCAAATCCCGGTTACCGTACCGCCGCCACGTGCGTATGCGATTATCGAGTCGGCAAGTCCGCTTTCCCGCAGCCAGCCAAGGTCGGCGACCGTGGACTTGCTGCCTGGAATGATCACGGCATCCCATCGGCCGGCAGCCAGTTCGTCGCCCCGAGATACTGGCACGACCTGCACGTCCGGCTCTGCGGCGAAGGCATCCAGATCGGTAAAATTGGAGACGTGCCTGAGCCTGGGTACGGCGATTCTGAGATCCGCGCCCGGTCTGTCGCCCGCCTTGACGACCGGTTCATCCTCGTCCGGGATATCGAGGCCGGACAGCATGGGCACGCAACCGAGCACCGGGAATCCTGTGCGATCAAGGGTCATCGCGAACGCGTCGCCCAGGAGGACGGGATCGCCCCGGAATTTGTTGACAAGAAAGCCCGAGAACAGGTCGAGCTCTTCCGGGCAGAAGGTCGAGACGTGGCCGATGAACGACGCGAACACCCCGCCCCGATCGATGTCCCCTACAAGGAGAATCCTCGCG
>SPCK01000271.1 GCA_004525355.1 Spirochaetales bacterium | reverse complement strand
TCGCCCAACCCGAAGGGTTTCTGCGCCTGTTCGTCGATGAAGGGAAAGTGATGCACAGACTCGTCCAGGAGGCACAGGGGCGCGGGAAGTTCCCGGCTTATACAGACCGGATCCTGGCCGCGTTTTCCCGGGCTTCTACGGGAACGCTGAAGGACGCTGAAACCGAGACGGCTGGGAAGAGCCAGGAACTCCTCAGCAACCGTGAGCGCGAGGTTCTTTTCCACTTGGCGACCGGGTTATCCAACCAGGACATCGCGGAAAAACTCTTCATATCTCCGCATACTGTCAAGGTTCACGTCCGTAATATCTTCGACAAACTGGGCACGCCAAGCCGGACAGCGGCCGTTGCCAAGGCCCGTTCGCTCGGCCTCCTCTCGTAAGCATACTCCTCCAAATACTCCCCCAATTACTCCTTTCGAGGTATGTTCCGCCTTCTCGCTATGGCCCATATTAGGGAACCAGGAGGGACGGCTGTGGACAAGGAAATCAATTTCAATACACCGGGTGTCTACCGTATACAGCTCAAGGAACAACTGGGATCCGATTGGGACGAATGGTTCGGCGGCTTTGCGCTTGCGCAGCCAGCCGGCGGCGGAACCATCCTGACGGGAATGGTTGACGACCAGGCAGCGCTTCACGGCCTGATTCGAAAAACGAGGGATCTTGGCCTGACCTTGGTCTCTCTTCAAAGAATGGAAACTCAACCGGAAGAACCGGAAATAGAGGGAACAGTATGATTAATTCAAGGACAAACGCCCGGATCACCGGCGTCTTGTTCATTCTGGGAACGGTACCGCCGATCGCTGGAGGGCTTCTTTGGGGACCGCTTGTTTCGTCCCCGGATTACCTGTCCACAATGACGGGACACAGCGTTCAAATTCTCAGCCTGGCGCTCTTCGACCTGTTGTTCCTGGGACTAGCCTGCGCCGGCATCGGGATCTCGCTCTACCCTGTTCTGAAACGGCACGGCGAGGGTCTGGCCCTGGGTGCGATGGGGTTCCGCCTCATCGAAGGAGCGCTCCAGATCGTGGGTGCCCTCGTCCTCGTCGCCCTGCTGGCAGTCAGTCAGGAATTCGTGAAGGCTGGAAGTCCCCCCAACTCGTTTTTCCAGCCCGCCGGCGCGGCGATCAAGGCGGTGAGGGATTGGGCAGCCAATGGATCCGCTGTGTTTCCATGGTGCGCCGGGGCCGTTATTTACTACACGGTCTTCTATAGGACCCGGCTCGTGCCGCGATGGCTGTCCGTCTGGGGACTACTGGGAATAACGCTATTTCTCGTATCCGCCTTTGCTGTGATGTTTGGTTTAATCAATTCATTTTCGACGACTCAAATGGTTCTTAGCCTGCCCATCTTGGTGCAGGAAATGGTTCTTGCCGTCTGGTTGATCGTCAAGGGGTACAAGGAATGAAGCCATCCTTGGTGACACTGCTATTGATGGCGGGACTCATCGTCCCGGCCTTCGCCCTGGACAGCCTGGATCGATGGGCAAGCACAATCTGGGCCCAGCCCCTGTCGATACCAAAGGACTCGACATCAGTGGTCTTGACGCGGGAAGGCACCGGCATGTTCAGAAAAGCATCGGCGAAAACCGCATACACATCAAACCCTGACGGCACTTATACCCAGGACTATTGCGGGCCAGATGAAACTTCCAATTCCGTATTTCTAGAAAATGGCACCCTGCTGTCGAGCACAGCCGACAATGTGAAAGACGAAAGAATCTACAACGTTAAATTCAACCCCGAACGCAGGCAGGCTTATTTCCGCACTGAAGTGAAAGGGAAAGAGTCATCTACCAAAACCCAGCAGATAAAACCAGACAATATAATCATGTCGGAATACGTGAACCTGATCAGGCAGGCCTGGCGGAACGGGGTCCGCGGAGGTTTCGTTTTCAAAGGACTGGCTCCCGACGGTTCGATGGAGATCGACATGGAAACGTGTCTGATCGAAACGAACGTCCCATGGAAAGTGAGCGACCAATACGAGATCCCGACGGACTTCAAAGCCGCGTTCCCGGATTCTCAAACGTACGTCGTCGCCGACTTCAGCCTGGGCGGAATGTTTTCGCTGATGTACAATTTTCATACCTATTGGATATTTCGAAGTACCCCGTCGGGGCTCGACTACGTAGGCTCCTTCGGGGGAAACCCGAAAAAAGCCACGTATACATTCATGACCGAGTAGAAGGAGAGAATTATGGAATCAACGCAGAGAAAATCGCGGATCCTGGGACTGGCTTTTCTGATCCAGTTCGTCACGTCGTTCACGTGCGGCGTTTTCGTGCTACCCATGGCCACCGGAGTCAAGAGCTTCGCGACGCCGGAAAGTATCGGATCGACCATGGCCCACATCGCCGGACACGCGGGGCTCGTCCAGCTCAGCATCTTTATGGAACTGATCACGGCGGCCGGAGTGATCTTCCTCGGCGCGATACTGTATTCGACCGTGAGAAAGCAGAACGAAGGACTGGCTTTGACGGCCTTCGGCCTGTACGTTTTGGAAGGCACCCTGGTCGCGGTTAAAATGCTTTTGCTCTTCGCCCTCCTGGTATTCAGCCGGCAATTCATCGCCGCGGGCAGTCCCGCCTCCCTGGAGCCGACGGCCGTGATTCTAAATGAAGTCATGTCTTACACGTCCAGGATATTTAATTTTGCCTTCTGCCTGGGCGGGACGATTTTCTACGCCCTCCTCCTGAAAGCCCGAACTGTGGCGTGGCCATTGGCGCTGTGGGGTCTGGTAAGCACACAAGGCATTCTTGCTGGAGTTCTGCTGGGTCTCTTTGGAATAGCGGCTCCCATCGTCCTATATGTCCCCTACATCCCTTTCGAATTTGTGATCGCCGTTTGGATTCTTTTCAAAGGCGTGAAAAAGGAAGCGTTAATCTAAATGAAACGATACTTGCTGATCATAACCCTAGCTGTATTTACAGGGGCCCTGCAGGCTCAAGATAATCCGGTGTCGTACTCCAGGAGCATCTCCAAGTTCGGTGGAGCGTTCACCGTCGGTGACACTTTTGCGATGGACAATCTCGGTTACGGACTCACGACAATGACGTACCGATTCTTTGATCCGTTCACACCCTGGGGCTTCTATTACGGGTTTGGCGGCGTCGATATCTGCCACACCGTGGGCGGCGTTTCAATCGATGACATTCGTCCGGCGACCATTGGCTGGAGAAAGGAAGCCGCGAGCCCGTTTGGGTTTGACATAAGCCTTTCACCCGTGTTGGGATCTCGGATCATCGGAAACACCATTTTCGGTAGCTTCTACATTGGCGTGAAGCCTACGGCAGGAATCTTCTTTACCGTCAATGAGAAGATTGACATCGAACTCGCCTACGAACCAGTGATCCACATCATCAGGTTTGGCGGGGCGGACGTCAGTAACAAGACGTATCACGATTTTTCCATCTACGTGATGCTGAAAAAATTCTCGCTCACCAAGAACCTGGGCTGGTATTCAACGGCTCCATAAGAAGGGAAGATAAGGAAACGTTTGATGATTAAGACGACAGCATTTGGAGAGACCGTTGAAGACTATGACATTCCTGTTCTAAATGAACGGGAAATAAGGGCTTCAGCCGGAATACTATTCCTGATCATGTTCATGTCCTGGATGCAAATACTATTCAGGCATGATTTTATTCCGATAAAATATGGCATTACCATGTTTTTTATCGATTTTATCATCCGGATCTTTGTCAATCCGAAATACTCTCCCACACTAATACTCGGCCGATATATTGTTCGTAGACAAAACCCGGAATATGTCGGTGCCCCGCAAAAAAAATTCGCTTGGACAATTGGCTTGGCTTTGTCGACAATCATGTTCTTGCATATGGTAGTAGTAAATTCGTATAGCTTTATTACGGGTATAATTTGCCTGACATGCCTTGTTTTCCTCTTTTTTGAATCGGCGTTTGG
>SPCK01000336.1 GCA_004525355.1 Spirochaetales bacterium | reverse complement strand
GGATGCGGGAGGAGGCTGTTTTGAGCCTGAAATGGGGGGAACCGGGCGAGAAGCGGGTCGGTTACGCAACATAATGCTCCTTGCGGGAACAGGCGGTGAGGAACTCCAGCAGCGCGGGCTGCGTCCATTGGGGGCGTTCTGGAGGCAAGCCGCCATCCGGAGGCGGCAACTTCTCCAAGGCCTTGCGTTTGCGTGCTACACTGACCTCGATGTACAGGCTCGTGGTCTTGATGTCGGCATGCCCGAGCCAGTCCTTGACGACGGCGATGTCATTATTCGCCTCAATGAGATGAAGTGCCGTGGTGTGGCGGAACGTGTGGGGGGTGATGGCGCGCGCCTTGAGTGAAGGGCAGTGGGCGGCGGCGGCTTGCGCATGGTGGGCCACGCGTCGGCCGATCCCAAAGCGCGTCATCGGCTCGCCATGAATATTGAGGAAGAGTTGAGGGGCCTTGACCCCGGCCTGTTCTCTGAGCTGAAGGTAGTGCGATACGATCCGAACCGTCTCCTGCCAGAGAGGAATGACGCGCGTTTTTCTGCCTTTGCCGGTCACCGTGACCGTAGCGGGGGCATCGCCATGCAGGTCGTCAACGGTACAGTCGGCCAGTTCCTGAGCCCGGGCGCCGGTATTGTAGAGGAGTTGCAGCAGCGCGCGGTCCCGAGTACCTATGAGGGTGGTGGCGTCCGGGGCGGTCAGGATCGCGGCGACTTCCTCGGTGCTGAGACTCGACGGGGGACGGTGATCGGTTCTTTTCAGTTGGATGGCCTGAATCTGCTCGTTGTGATGCATCAGCTCGGGAACGGTTTTGGACAGGAAGTGGAAGAAGGTTTTGATGGCCACGAGACGTTGATTGCGGCTGGCCGGGCTGTTGTTGCGCTCTTTCTCCAAGGCGTCGAGGAAGTCCAGGACAAGGTCGGAGCTGATCATCGAGAGGTCGATGGCTTCGGTCTGGATGCCGTGGCGTTTGCAGAGGTAGTTGACCAGCAGTTTCATGCAGTCGCTGTAGCTGGCGATGGTGTTGGGGGATAGGCCCCGTTCGGCGGCCAGATGGGAGGTAAAGAACGTGGTGACGAGATAGCTGAACGTGATTTTCATGGGTGAGACTCCAAGGGGTGATGGATATGGGCGCGGAACTTGGCGGACGCCTGCTGAAGGGCGCCCGCATCAAGGTGGATGTACAACTGGGTCGAGGAGAACGCGACGTGCCCCATGGCGTTTGCCAGAACGGGCAATAGCGCATCGACATCCTCCTGCGCTTCACGCCACCGCGCCAGACAACGGCAGGCGTAGTTGTGGCGCAGGTCGTGCAGACGCGGGGACGGCGCTCCGTCAAGGCCGCACTGCTTGCAGAGGCGGCGGAAGTGGCGATACGCCCGATCTCGCTTGAGCCTCCGATTCCATCCGACCACCAGCAGTGGGGCGGTGCCTTCCCCTCCCACATACGGCGAGCGACGTTCGAGCCACTCGCGCAGGGCCTGGAGCGTGGACGGGCTCATCGGCACCCGTCGTTCCTTTCGGAACTTACCCCGGCGCACGAACAGCGTCGACTGCTCGACATCCACATCGGCCTCGTTCAGCGCCAGCGCCTCGCTGATCCGCAGCCCCGTGCAGTAGAGCAGACCGATCAAGAAGCAGATACAGTCGGCGACCAGCCCGTTGCTTCCGCGCAGGCTCTGCGCTGCCGCCATCAACTCGCCGATCTGCGCACCGCTCAGCGGGTAGAAGCGGATCATTCGAGCGTGCCGCCGAACGAGGTGCGAGGGCACCACCGCACTGCGAGGTTCCAGGGCGTGCAGGTAGAGGCTGAACTGACGTAGCGTCGACAGATTTCCACCTTGCGTGCTGGCGGATCGACCGGCGATGGCGGCACGATACCGATCCACGTCGGCCATGCGGAGCACCCCCTCGGTGCAGTCCGTCGTGGACAGGAAGGCATCGAAGCGTTTGAGCCGGTCGGCTCCATCGGTGTACTCGTAGCCTTGCATGCGCTTGAAGGCGATGAACGAAACCATCCGGGCGGCGAGCGGACTGGATAAGACAGGGGGCGGATTCAGGAGACACCTCCCGGCCAGGGCAACGCCGCTTTGGCCAACGTCTCCGTGTCGATCTTGCCGTAGATCAGGGTCGAAGATGGATCGCGGTGCCCGAGCATATCGACCACATCCTTGAAGGGCACCCGTCCATATAACCGCGTGGCAAACGCGTGCCGGAAGCCATGGGAACCGTACCGCCCCCCGTCGGGAAGTTCGACCCCGGCCTGCGTCATCCGATGACGTAGAATCCTTGAAAGCTGGCGGGGATGGGCGATCGGACTGAAGGGCTCGTGGGTCGTCAGGAACACCTCGGGGCAAGCGCAGACCGGTCGCCCTTTGCACAGGTAGTCGGCCAGACGGTTCCCGACGTTGGGGGTCAGAGGCTGCTCGATCGCGCGTCCGCGCTTCGCGGCCGGGAAATGGATACGACCGTGGGCCCAGTCCAGATCGTCCAGACGCAACCGGCGAACCTGCACGCCGCGTACCCCATACGTGCTTAGCAAACTAATCATCGCGCGATCGCGAAAATCGGCGGGCGTCTCGCCGATCACCGATGCGACCAGCGCATGGATGCACGCGGGGGGAATCGAGCGTACGACCTTTCCCATCCGAGGCGTGCGAACCGACGGGGACAGCGCCGATAAGTCGGCCTTCAGATACCCTGCCAGATAGGCAAAGCGCAGAAAAAGCCGCACCGTCCTCTGCATCCCCGCTCGCGATCCGGGACCGTACTGCGTGGCATAGCGGACCAAGCCCTGGGTGATAGAGTCCGGACTGATGGCCGTGAATAGACGTTCCGGGGTGCCCGGAGGACCAAACCAGTCAAAGAAACGCTTCAGATAGGGACGCTCCGCGTTGGCACTGGTCTCCAGCACCGCTCGTACCCTCACCGCATGAGCATAGTACTGTGCGGTCAAGTCCGACAGGGTCGTGGGAAAACCCGAGGGCTGAGGAACGGCTGAACGTAGTGATCCATGCATGATGCGCCTCCTTTGTTAGGACTCGCATCATAGACGAAGGAAGGCGCAGGCATGCCACACGCTCCAGAAGGCAGAATATTATGTTGCGTAACCGACCCGCTTCTCGCCCGGTTCCCCCCATTTCAGGCTCAAAACAGCCTCCTCCCGCATCCCCACCCCAACTTCGCAACATAATATCCTTCGCAACATAAGGCAGTT
>SPCK01000118.1 GCA_004525355.1 Spirochaetales bacterium | reverse complement strand
GTGGATCGCGCCTTGGCGGTTGTCGTTCACGACGAGATGAACGGCGCCAATCCCGTTGAAATTGCCCGGCTGGTTTTACGATTGCTGGGCAAGCGTCGCTTGCGGGTGCGGTACACCGTCGGTTCGTTCTTCCAGACGGCGGCCGTTGCCGTGCGACCTTTCCTGTCCGATGCACTTGCCGAGAAGCTCCTGGCACTGTACTACCGCCTGGGCGCGGCGAAGAAGAAATGAAAGTCGGCCGAATACAGCCCCTTGTCGAGAGCGCACTGTTTTTCAAAACTACCGATGGCCGGACGGCGACCCTGTATACATTGCAGAGCGGTTCGTTTAGCGCGAGCATCTGCGACTGGGGGGCCACGCTGGTATCGATGCAGATTCCCTCGGCTGGCGGCGATGCCGTGGACGTGCTGTTGGGGCATGAAAATCCATACGAGTACGAACAGAATAGAGGACATTTCGGCGCGACTGTCGGGCGTTTTGCCAATCGCATCGTGCAGGGGACCTTCAGCCTTGACGGCATCGCGTACGCGTTGGATATAAACGAAGGAGAGCACCATCTGCACGGCGGCTTCAACGGCTTTTCCAATCGTCTTTGGACGGCCGTGGCGGGTACAGATGAGGAGCGCGCGTTCATCCAGTTGGAAACCCGCAGCCCCGACGGCGAGAGCGGTTATCCGGGGAATGTCGCCGTAAGCGCCAGATTCACTTTATCGCCCACTGGCGACCTTAGGGTGGTGTACAAGGGCACGAGCGACAAGGCCACGCCGCTCAGCATCACCAGTCACCCATACTTCAACTTGCAGGGCAGGGGGAATGTCCTGGGCCATGTTCTTCGACTTCGTTCCGATACGGTCCTGCCTGTCGGCGCAGGCCGCATCCCTTCAGGCCCGCCTGTTTTCGTTTCAGGGACGGTCCTGGATGTTTCGGTAGACAGTATCGTCGGCGACGTGGTGGCCCGCACAGGGGGCGTGGACGCATGCTATCCCGTACTGGAACCCGGGGATTTGTCGACTCCCGCGGCGGTTCTTCGCGATCCGGGCAGCGGACGTTCGCTCGAGCTCTATACCGATATGCCCGCAATCCAGCTGTACACGGGAAATAGCCTGGGAGGGCGCCACGGCAAGGGCGGTACAGTGTACGAGAACTGGTCGGGCCTCTGTCTTGAGCCGGAGTACTTTCCTGATTCGCCCAATCACCCGGATTATCCCGATTGCGTGCTCAGGCCCGGGAATACGTACCGGCATGAACTACGATTCGTCTTCCGTCCCTGACGAGCAGTCGATACTCTCGGCAATTATCCTTCCCTGATCTTGGCCAGAACGCACTCCATCCAGATTTGGCTCTCCAGGTAGTAGTTATCCTGGGCGCGCAAGAATTCAAAGAAGGCCTCGCGCCATGAGCCTGACAGAGCCAAGGCCTGCCCACGATAAAAATGGGCAAGCATCGTTACGGCGTTCGAACGGGGAAGCGACAGGTAGAGCGTCAGTTGTTCCGCGGCGTCCGCATACAAACCCTTGGCAAAATAATCAGTTATGATGGAACGAAGCGTATATTCCTGGCCGCCGTCTGATTTCAGGTCCTCGGGGAAGATCGTCACCTTGGGCATGGTGATAACTACCGGCGTCCCGGCCTGGGAGACGAGCGTTGCAGCCGCCTTGCGGGTTTCCGGTTTGAGCTCGCGGGGAGCCGGGCTCAAGTCCTGGGTAGTGACCGGGCTGGCCGTCGACAGAGTCTTGGTCAGGACAAGGTAAGGAAGCGGTATCGATCGGGACGATGGGGACGGCTCAGGCAGCCCTATGCGGTACGACCCCGCAGGCACGGATGCAGCCGTCGTAGTTGCATTGACCCCGGGCTTGATGGCGAGGATTCCCCCGAGCAATTCTTTCTCGGGTACTACTGCATAATAATAGGCGATTCCGGGAACCGGATAATCCCTGAACGACACGCTTCCGGGAGCAATCAAGGCAGCCACGACGGCATTGAGGATTGAAGAAGGATTCTTTATTGCCTCGGTAGCGCGATAGAGCACCAGCCTGCCCGTGTTTTCCGCGGCGCTGAAGGAAACGACGATGGCGTCAACGTCATTGTGCGCTGATATTCCGCCTACGGCCTGAAGCGCTCTTGACGACGCGGCGGCGGATTGGCCGCTCGCCGCAGTTGGCATGGATGACGCCGTATCCCCGGACTCCACCTTGCCGCCAGCAGGAACGGAGATGCCCACCAGACTGGAATTCCTGAGCGGAATAAACACTTCGTATACCCCGCTGTCCGACCTGCCCAGTACTGCGTAATAGTATAAACCGTCGTCGGGCGGGGTGTACTCGTAAGACCCGACACCGTCGGACGCCTCGCCGATCATCACCGCGTCGCCGAAATTATCGGCTGTCGGCAGTTCCACGTGGCGATATATGACGTAACCGCCCACGACGTCGGGACTGTCTTCCCAGGTGAGGAGCACCGCCGTATTCCTGACGCCGACGCGCAGGTGCGACGGATAGGGAGCGAATACCGGGCTGCCACCGGATTCCTGGGCTCCGAGCGGAACGATCATACCGATTAGCGCGATTGCCAGAAACGTTCTGAACTTCGTATCCATGGTATCAATAATATCGGACGATATGGCTTTGCGCCATAGCGCAGGCATCTTGCTCCTTTGACAATGACGGTAGCATCGGATACCATGCTAGTATGTTCGTTTCCGTTGCATGTGATCTCGGTGGTGAAGATTCCAGGGCCGCCATTTATGCCCTTCTGCCTCAATATGGCTTCGAGAAGGTCCAGCGAGCCTGTTTCGAATGTACCCGCATCGGCGAGAAACAGCTCGCCGCGCTCAAGCGGGATATCGACAAAGTTACGGATTATTATGACACGATTCGAATGTACCAATACCCCGTTGACGGCAAGCTCGCCATTTCGACCCTGAAGCAGAATCGCTGGCGCCGTATCATGGTGGCCGCCCCGATAGCCAAGGCGTAAATAGCGACCCGTACCTTGACAGGGGCAACAAAAATGCCAAGGAGATTGCCATGCTGGAAGAATTGAATACTCCCGTTGCTGAGCTCAAACGGGAGATCCTCGAAATCTGGGGGCGTCTTTGACCCCGCGGGCATACAGGTAAAGATAGCTGAAAAAGAAGCGTCATCCGCCGTGCCTGGCTTCTGGACTGACCAGAAGAAAAGTGAGCGCGTCATGGGCGAGCTCAAGATACTCAGGCACCGTCTCGACAGCTGGTCCGACATCAAGCGTGACATGGAAGCCCTGGACGAGATTCTGGTCATGGCTCAGGACGAGTGCGAGACATCCCTCGAGTCCGAGATAAAGGCCAGCTATAAGAGCGTCAGTGAGCGTTTCGAGAAGGCGATCGTCCTGGAACTCATGAACGGCGAGGCGGATCGCGCCGGAGCGTTCCTGACCATCCACGCGGGCTCCGGCGGAACCGAGGCGTGCGACTGGGCAGGTATGCTTTTGCGAATGTACACCCGCTGGGCAGAGCGCAGGGGCTTCAAGTATGAGGTTGTCGATATGCTCGAGGCGGAAGGCGGCGTCAAGAGCGTCACGATAGAGATCGACGGCGCCTACGCCTATGGCCTGCTGCACGGCGAGTCCGGCGTGCATCGACTGGTGCGCATAAGCCCCTTCGACGCCAACGCGCGCAGGCATACGAGTTTCGCCAGCGTCGCGGCTTTGCCAGTGATCGATGACTCGATCGACGTGACCGTCAAGCCAGACGAGATACGCATCGACACCTATCGAGCCGGGGGAGCGGGCGGCCAGAAGGTAAACAAGACCGACAGCGCCGTGCGTATCACCCACCTGGCCACCGGCATTGTCGTCACCTGCCAGAACGAACGCAGCCAATACAAGAATAAAGACGTGGCCATGGCAGTCCTCAAGAGTCGATTATACGAGCATTACCGTCTTGAGCGGGACAAGGAGAACGAGCGCTTCCAGTCCGAGAAGAAAGATATCGCCTGGGGCTCGCAGATTCGTTCCTATGTCTTCCAGCCCTACACCATGGTCAAGGATCACCGCACCAAGTTCAACGTCGGCAATATACAGGGCGTCATGGACGGCGATATCCAGCCATTCATCGATTCATATCTCCGTTTCCTCTGGAAGGGCGGGACCGCCGTTCCGGAAGCGGACGACGACGAGGACTGATGCCAGCATGTGGCACAGGACCCGCCGGGCTCGGCTGATCGGATCCTTCCTGATCCTGACGGTCGTCCGGATGGCGGCCGCGCAGGAAGCCCGAGAAACGCTGACGGTCGGATGGGCCAAACTCGACGCGGCCGAGGCCCCGGCTGAATATCGGTATGCCGCCTCCGCGCTTCCACGATTGCTGATGGCCGCTCTGGCTTTCGTCAATGAAAGGACGCCGAGTACGGTTGAAACGGCGGCGGCCGCGGAACTATCCGACGTCGCCGCTGTGACGCTATCACGCGATGCCTTGGCCGCCGCTGTTCGCAAGCGCGACCTGGTGGCGCTCGCGACAGAGGATCCCGCCCGGCGGGCTTATGAACTCGCCTCCGCTGAAAAAGCCGTCGCAACTGCCAGGAAAGCTCTTGATGCCGCGCTCTCGGCGGAAGGCGGCGTCAAAGCCGGCCCGGAAACCGTTCGACCCCTCAAGCCCTGGGCCGAGCATGCTTCCGGCCTGCTCCTGGAGGTTCCTGCCGACATTGCTGAAACCTGCGCGGATCGGAAGCTCGACCTCATATTTCACGGGCGACTGCGGTCCGCGGGAACTTTTATGGCAGTCGATTTCTCGCTGTACGTCGCGAGTACCGGGCAGACGGTCTGGCGGGGTACTGAATACGCCGCCCCCGACGACCTTGAAAGCGCGGTCGCAGCTTTCGTCCGCCCGGCTGCAACAGCCTTGTTTGGAAGGCCCTACGCCAGGCTGTCCATATCGGCCGATCCTCCGGATGCAGCAGTGCAGCTTGCCGGTTTTGATTCATTCCAATCAGGCCAGGTCTATTTCGAGCCTGCTGAACTGCTTGCCAATGTCTCTGCATCAGGTTACCAAAGGCGTTCCATTCCCATTTCCGTAGTACCGGGTACCGATGCGGTCCTGGACGTCAGTCTGGAATTGAAGCCTTCGGAGCCGGTAACGATAACCAGCGATCCCGCGGGTGCTACCGTTTACGTAGATGCCTACCCGGTTGGTACGACACCGCTGGAGCTACCCGGTTTTTCGGGCAGTCGTGTGATTCGGCTGGTCGCGCCCGGGATGGCCGAGGCACAGATGGCCGTGAGAGGCGCGAATGAGGGATCGGCCCTTTCCTTTCAGTTGAAAGAATCGGACGGTGTGCCGTATCGGGAACGATTCAATGCTGCCAAGGACGATTTTTATGCTTCGCTCGGCTGGTTCGTACTTTCTTTACCCGTTTCGGTCTTGTCCTACGGAGCCTTCAGAATGTATTTTGACGCCGAGAGCGCAGCCGTGGCTTCCGGTATCAGCGATGCGGCTACGATCCAGTCATTCGAGACGCGTTACTGGACGGCCCAGACGCTATTCTGGGTTTCGGCAGCCGCCAGCGCGGGACTCGCGGTAAAAGCGGCCCTCAGTCTGGTGCGCTACATTAACGCATCCGAATGACGGAATGGCCCGGGGGGATGCGACGCGCAGGCGATCGCACGCATGTTTGCATACGAGGTAGTTCATGAAATTTGCCGACCGAATACGAAAGCTTCTTGGCAGGCAGACGCTTGCCCCCGACGATTGGGACGCGCTTGCCGACCTGCTCGTCGAGGGAGACCTGGGAGCTGCTTTCGCTGACGCGGCCGTGCAGGAACTCAAGACGGCCTGTGCCAAGGCGGGCGTGCGCGACGGCGAGGGAGCTCGCCGCCTGCTCAAGACGGTGCTGGCTCCCGATGCCCGCGCGGCAGATGTGTCTCCGCGCCCTGGCGGGCTCAATGTCGTGATGCTGCTCGGCGTAAACGGCGTCGGCAAGACGACTACTGCGGCCAAGCTCGCACACCGATGGCTGGATGACGGCTCGGCTGGCAAGGTGATACTCGCCGCGGGCGACACGTTCAGGGCCGCTGCCATCGAGCAGCTGAGGCATCACGGCGAACGCCTGGGCATCAGGGTCGTCGCCCAGGAGCAAGGCTCGGATTCGGGCGCCGTGCTTTTCGACGCGCTCGCCGCGGCTGTATCCGAGGGCGCCGACCTGGTCATCGCCGACACCGCCGGCCGCATGCACAATAAGCAGAACCTCATTCGAGAACTCGAGAAGATGGACAAGATCGTCGCGGCCAAGACTGATCCGGCGCGCTATCGCAGGCTCCTGGTAGTGGATGCCACGACCGGACAAAACGCTCTCGTGCAGGCAAGGACATTTTCCCAGGCGATCAAGGTCGACGCAATTATCCTGACCAAGTACGATTCGAGTGCCCGCGGCGGCATCGCGCTTGCCATCGCGCGGGACCTCGGTATCCCCACCGCCTTCGTCTGCGACGGGGAACGGTACGAGGACATTCGTGCTTTCGACCCCGTAGTCTACCTGAGCGAATTCGTCGGAAGCGACGGATGAAACCGCGGGCTTCGGGGGCCGTCATCGCCTTGATTCTCTCGTTGGCTGCCGCTGGCAGGCTCGCCGCCCAGATCGAGGCCAAACCCGGCTGGTATCGCTCCGATCAGGCTGGACTGGCCTACGAGACGACGAGCGCGACGGAAGCACCCGGCCTGCCTTGGTCGCTTTTCGTGGAATCCAACAATTCGCGTCGCACCGAGTCGCTGTATGCCGATGGCGAGATTTCGCGGCGTACCGTTATCGAATTCAATGCGGCCGGAATGCGGACGCGACTCGCGAT
>SPCK01000070.1 GCA_004525355.1 Spirochaetales bacterium | reverse complement strand
GTGGACAAGGAAAGCCTGCCCTACGAGATGGACGAGGGCGGTGGCGCGTTCTACGGTCCGAAGATCGACTTGAAGATCAAGGATGCCATAGGGCGCGAATGGCAGATGACCACCATACAATTTGACTTCAACCTGCCCGAGCGTTTCGATATGACCTACGTGGATGCCGACGGACAGAAGAAGCGACCCTATATGGTGCATCGAGCCTTGCTCGGTTCCTTGGAACGATTCTTCGGTGTGTACATCGAGAGCACCGCGGGCGCTTTTCCCGTGTGGCTTGCACCCGAACAGGTTGCGGTCATCCCCGTCGGTCCTGATTTCTCCGACTACGCCGTTCAAGTGGCCGCGAGCCTCAAGAGGGATGGACTGCGCGTCAAGGCCATGCTTTCAGACGAACGGATGAACGCCAAGATTCGTGACGCTCAAGGGCAAAAGGTACCGTACATGCTCGTCGTGGGCGCCAAGGAGCGCGACGATGGTACTGTTTCAATCAGGATGCGGGACGGCAGGCAGGTGCCGCCCATGAAGGTCGGTGAGTTTAGCGCGTACGCGCGGGAAAGGGTCGCGAGCAAGGCTCTGGATCTATAGACTATTAAGGAGGTAGCCCTTGAAGGTTTGGCCTTCAGGGGCGCTCACCATGGTACAGCAGGCTAGACGTACACCTACGATCATCCTCATCACCGTGCTGGCCTTCGGTTCGCTCAGCCTGCTCGTGGCGTTGCGCTATCTTGTGTCGGGGCGTTTCTCGCAAGGTTTCCTCCTTTGGAACCTGCTTTTGGCGGCGGTCCCGGTGGGATGGGCGACCTTGGGCGCCCGCATGGTAGCTCGGAACGCACAACGGTCCAAGGCCGTAACCTGGGGTGTCCTGTGTTTTTTCGCATGGCTGCTGTTCTACCCGAACGCACCCTATATCTTTACCGATTTTATCCATGTCATCCGCCGCGGGAACCTCGGCGTGCCCGCGGCTACCTGGATGAATGAACTTGACCTTCTGTGGTTTGACATCGTACTGAATGCCGCGTTTGCCTTCGTCGGTCATTTTCTGGGACTCGCCTCAATGTACATCATGCACGGAACGATGATGCGCCTCTTCGGGTGGGTAGCAGGCTGGGCCCTGCTCGCGCCTGCCATTCTGCTCTCGGGTTTTGGTATACATCTGGGACGTTTCTCACGCTTCAATTCCTGGGATCTCGTTTCCCAGCCCATACAGGCCTTTCAGACGGCCCTGCAGACCCTCGCGGAACCGGCCGCCCTGTTGTTTTCGCTTGCTTTCTCGTTTTTTATCGCGCTGACGTACCTGATCTTCTATCTCGTCAAGCGGGATACCGGGAACCTGACCGGATCTTGAACCATCGTTCCACTTTAAAGAGAAACCGGGCTCCGTGAGGGCAGCCCGGTTTCCATGCATTCAGCTGTATCTCTTGGCATGATCGTCGTCCGTGACGCATCGGTCGCCCCAAGGGCGACCGGCCGGTAAACGAGCGCGCATCCATGCGCGCCATGCCTGTCGACGCTTACAGTTCTTTCCAGCGTCGGCAAGGCATGGTCGTCGTCCGTGACGCACCTATCGCCCACAAGGGGGCGATAGGCCGTATTGTAGCGCGCATCCATGCGCGCCATGCCTGTCGACGCTTACAGTTCCTTCCAGCGTCGGCAGGCATGGAAGTGGCCGTTGCCGACGTCTGACAGCTCGGGCTCGGTTTGCTCGGAACACACGGGCTTGGCGTAGGGGCAGCGGGTGTGGAATCGGCATCCCGGCGGGATATTGGCCGGCGAGGGGATCTCGCCGGATATCGGGAGTTCCTTGATGATGTCCACCATGCCCGTTTCCGGTTCCGGCACCGCGTCGATCAGCGCGCGGGTGTAGGGGTGGATGGGATTGTCAATCACGTCATCGGCCCGGCCCATCTCCACGATGCGGCCCAGGTACATGACCGCGATGCGGTCGGTGAAGTAGCGGGCGGTCGAGAGGTCGTGCGTGATGTACAGGTAGGTCAACCCCAAGTCGCGCTGCACGTCTTTCATCATGTGCAGGATCTCGGCGCGAGTGGACAGGTCGATCATGGATACCGGTTCGTCGGCCACCAGCATCATCGGGTTGAGGATGAGGGTGCGGGCGGTCGCAACGCGCTGGCGCTGGCCGCCGGAAAGCATATGCGGATAGCGGCCCATGAAATCGCTGGGGGGATTGAGTTTGACCTCGGTGAGGGACTTGATGATCATCTCCTCGTGCCTGAGGCGATCGCCCTCTATCTTGTGGATGATCAGTGGTTCACCGAGTACATCGCGGATCTTGAAGCGTGGGTTCATTGACGCGTAAGGGTCCTGGAAGATCATCTGCACCTGGCGGCGATACGCCTTGGTGCGTCCCCTGTCGGTTATGGTGACATCCTCGCCGTTGAAGACGATCTTGCCGCTGGTCGGCTCGATGAGTTTCATGACCAGCTTGCCGGTGGTCGTCTTGCCCGAGCCGGATTCGCCGATAAGGCCGAAGATCTCTCCCCGGCGGATGCCGAAGGAAATGCCGTCGACTGCTTTGATGACCTTCTTGGTCTTGGTTCCCAGCGACTGGAGCAGCCCCTGATGCGGCATGAAGTGCTTCTTGAGATCCTGGACCTGCAGGATTACGTCGTTCTCGTTGATGCTCATTTTACGCACCTCCAGCAGGCGACCATGTGACCCGGTTCAAGTTCCAGCAATGGTGGTATCTCTTCTTTGCACTTGTCCATGACCTTGTGGCAACGGGGATGGAAGCGACAACCCGAAGGCGGGTCGATCAGGTCCGGGGGGGCGCCTGGAATGAAGGACAGGGTCTCTACCTTCTTCTTGAGCAGCGGCGTTGCCAGCAGGAGCTTCTCGGTATATGGGTGCATGGGACCCTGCTTGCCGTAGATCTGCTGGTTGGTGCCCAACTCGGCGATCTTCCCGGCGTACATGACGCAGACGCGGTCGGAAACCTCTGCCTCCAGTGAGAGGTCATGCGTGATGAAAATGAACGATAAATCGAAGGTTTTCTTGAGTTTCTTGAGCAGGTTGATGATCTGTGCCTGGACGATCACGTCGAGGGCAGTGGTCGGTTCGTCGAGGACGACGAGTTTGGGCTTCAGGAACAGCGCTGTGGCTATCACGATGCGCTGCTTCATGCCGCCGGAAAGCTCGTGCGGGTAACGATTCATCACCTCTGGCGGGAGACCCACAAGGCCCAGGTACTCCTTGATGAGTTTCTCCGCCTGTTTCTTCTCCATCTCCCGATGCTCCTGAAGCGTTTCCAGCATCTGCTTGCCGATGGTATACACCGGGGTAAGGCAGTTCATTGCGCCCTGGAACACCATGGAGACTTCTTCCCAGCGGACGTCCTTGCGGATCTGTTTCTCGCTCAGGCCCATGATGTCGCGACCGTCAAGAAAGATCTGGGATCCTTCCTCGATGCGGCCCGGAGGGGAGGGCATGCGCAGGAGAGCGACGCCCGTCGTAGTCTTTCCGCAGCCCGACTCCCCGACGAGTCCGAGGGTCTCTCCCTTGTAGAGGTCGAAACTGACGTCGTCCAGCGCTTTGACCGCGCCCTTGTTGGTGTGGTAATACAGTCTCAGGTTCTTGACTTCTAGGATTTTGTCCATGGTCTACCTCGTCCGAAGTTTTGGGTGAAGGATCTTGTCCATGGCGAATCCCAGGAAGGCGAATGTCGCGCCCATGAGAGCGATGAGCAATCCAGGCGGAACGATCCACCACCACAGGCCATTGAGGGTGGCGCCGGAAACCTGCGCGTCATGGAGTATCTGTCCCCAGGTGATGATGGTCGGATCGCCGAGTCCCAGGAGGGACAAGGATGCTTCGAACACGATCGTGCCTGGTACCGAGAGCGCCATGTTGGCGAAGGAGTAGGGTAACAGCAGGGGAGCCATGTGCTTGAAGATGATGCGCCACTTGGTTGCGCCCAGCGCGTTGGCCGCCTCTATGTAGGTTTCTTCCTTGATCTGCAAGGCCATGGAGCGTACCGTCTTTACCGGACCCACCCAGGAGAAAACGATCAGCGAGGCTATGATGATCCAGATGCTCGGCTTGAAGATGGCGCTCATGACGATCAAGACCGGCAATACGGGAATCGAGACGAATACCTCAAAGACAAAGGACATGGCCGTATCGACGAAACCGCCGAAATAGGCACTGATAATACCGTACAGGACGCCTATCAGTACGGAAATGACGCTCGTGATGATGCCGATGAACAACGCCCATTTGAGGCCCGCCACCACGCCGGAGTAGATGTCCCGCTTTGACGTGTCGGTTCCCAGGATTCCTGAAACGCGGCCGGTTACGACGAGGCGAACGTCATCGAGGGTATTGTTCTCGTCCTCGAGAAGGAAGGCGGGAACCTTGATGTGTAGGAAGTACTCACCCTTGAGAGCGTCGCGCGCACTGAGCATGTCCGTCCCGGTCTTGGAGAACAGGATGTAGGAAGGTTTGATATTCTGCGCGTCGCTCGTTGAAATGGCTTCCGCGCTGGCGTACTCGCGGGCGAAGTCGAACACGTTGGCCTTGGACTCGGTGTCGATGGCGAAGCGGATGTCGTCATCCTCGAGCCCATCCCGGTACATCTCGCCGAGGTTGACGATCAGCCCGTCGGGTCGCTCGAGTTCCAGGAGCATGAGGGCCATACCCGAAGCGCGCGCCCGGATTATCAGGTCAAGGGGCGGCAAGTCGTACCCGTATTTATAGGGAAAACTGTACATCTTGACGGGGCCGTAGGATGCGTCCTCTTCTTCCGTAACGGCGGGTTTGTCGAATTGCCTGGTGGTCGCGGACTTCTTCGTGGTGAAGATATTGGTCCATGCCGGGGGCGCGCTGTCCGAGTTATCCTCCCAATAGGAGATGTTGCGCCAGTTGCCGTTCACGTCCTTGTACGGAAGGAAGACGGGCTCGAGCAGTACGACCAGGACGCTGAAAAGGAGAATGCCCAACCCGATGAGGCCGGCTTTCTCGCGGCGGAAATCACTCCAGAATTCAAGGAGGCGGAAATTGAAGTCTTTCATGCTCATGCCTTGCCTCCTACCTTGATGCGTGGATCGAGGAAGCCATAGATAAGATCGAGAAGGACCAGTCCGGCCTGATACAAGCCGACCGTAATGGCAAGATCACCCATGAGCACGGGTATGTCATTCTGCTGGACGGCTACCCAATACAAATTGCCCAGGCCGGGCCATGAGAAGATACCCTCGAAGATGATGGCGCCCGAGATGGATCCGAGCAGGTTGAGCAAGGCGATGGTAACCAGCGGCGGGGCCGCGGTTCGCATGGTATGCCCGAAGAGAACTCGGCTCTCGGGGATACCGCGGGCTCTTGCGCTCATGATGAAGTCTTCCTGGAGTACGCCAAGCACGATGTTTCGAATGACGAAAGAAAGTCCCCAGAAGCCCAGGAGAATCAGGGTCGTCAGCGGCAGGACCATGTGCCATATGCGGTCGAGCAGGAACATGATGCCCTCGGGGGTTGGCACTGAATTCAGGCCGCCCGACGGGAAGAGCTTGAAGACATAGACGAACAGGAGGATGAGCATCATGGCGAGCCACCACGCGGGCATGCCAAACACGATCATCGTTACGAAGCTGGTGCTTTTGTCCAGCCTTCCGCCTGGTTTCTGCGCCTTCTTGAGCCCCAGCCAGATACCAATGAACAACTGAACCACCGCAGCGGTGGAGAAGAGGATCAGTGTCCTGGGCAAGGCCTCCATAATGATCGTGAGAACGTCTTGGTCGCCGCGGGACGACTTGATGACCGTCGAGTTGCCGAAGTTGAAGGTCAACGAGTTGATTGCCCTGAAGAGCACGCGCTCCATGAGCGGCCGATCGAGCTTGTACAGTTTTGTCAGCTGGTCTAGCCGATTTGAGCGCCAGGCTTCGAGTTGCTCGGCCTTGACGTCCTTGAGTCGCATGGACTCTATCTTGACTTGTTCGAATATCTGCGTACGCTGCGTGCGTTCATTTACCTGGTTGAACAACAGGGACATGATGAACATCAGCAGGGCAAACATGAACAGGCCTCGAAGAATGCGCTTGAGCGCATACCATTTGTACATACTGCCACCTAATTAATGCGTTGAGTTCAGCGAAAGCGTTCCGATGTTTTTTGATAAACAGAAAACTGGCTTTCGGAAGCTGTCTGAACAAAAGGCGGTGCCCCCCTTCGGGAGCACCGCCTGAACCTCAAAGAGGCTTAGAAGAGGACGAGGGTCTTCGGCAGCACCGAAGGGGCCTCGCCAGCCAGGCTGGAAATGATGACCACGGTATAGGCGCCGGGTTTGAGGGCGCCCATTTCCTTGGCCGGGATGGTGGCGGTAAATACACCGGGCTTGGTGTACTTGGCCTGATAGACCTTCTCGCTGCCGTCGGGCAGCTGGAACGCCACGGTGACCTTGCCCTTGTTGGTAGCGGGGGTCGTGGCAGTGTCCGGATACACGTAGGTGGAAACGGTCACGTCGATCTTCAGGTCGTTCTTGCGGGTGGCGGTGGCGGGGATGTTCGCGTTTTCGATCTTGGTGATCGTGGTGCGGAACGCCTTGGGCCAGTAGTCACTCTTGTAGGGATAGTCGCGGAAAGCGGTCAGCTCCATCGAGTTGGTCGTCGCGTTCACCTTGGAGATGAAGAACGGGCCATTGGATACGTAGGCGTGACCGTACTTGTTGATGAAAGCGAGAGTCGTGTTGTAGCGGGCCACGGCCTGGGCGGGGGTTACCCACTGCTTGATGCTGACGGGCACGTGCTGCTTGGCGACCATGTCCTGGAGCTTGGCCTTGATATCGGCTACGGACTTCTCGGCGACTACGTCGACTTCAGTGACGGAGTCAGAACCGGTAAAGCTGTATACGGTGCCGCTCTTGGAGCCTTCTGCCACTATGAGGGCGAGGGCTTCGTAGACGTCCCACGAGACTACGGTCTGACGACCGGTATTGCCAGCCTTGACATCAGCGCCAGTGGCTGCGGTCGCGGCGACGCGCTTGACGTCCATCGGCCACTGGAAGTTGAAGTAGCTGGTGATTGAATTGTCCCGGTTGACCACGAAACCTTTATTGATGGCTAGCGTAGGCTCATAGGTAGAAGCATACGAAGCATCGTAGTATTTGTCGTTGGGGCCGTCCTGGAAGGTCCATTCTTGCTGGAACGCGCCAGCGTACATGATGTCAGCGAAGTCGATATTGGCGCCGCTGTGCCACTTGCCATAGAGGTAGCTGACAGTTCCCTTGGACCAGGATTTTACGCCGGCTCCGACTGCTTTCCAGGTCTTGGTGGCGCTGTCATACATGATGGCGCTAGCGGGAACGTCGATCAGGCCGACGATTTCGTCGCCCTTGAGCTCGCTCTTTACCTCCATCTTATTGGAATCGTACTTGCCACGCAGAGCGGTATCGATGGCGCTGTTGGGGGCCTCGAACGTAACGAGGTCGGAACAGGGTTCGATGATCGCCATGGAATAGACGTCGGAGAAGCCGTCCACGCCCACAGGATCCCAGGAGCTCATGAACAGGGTGCCGCGCGCGGAGTACTGGAGTACGCGCAGGACCTTCAGGCCTTTGTCTGCGCCTGAGGTTTCGGGCTTGACGTCGGCGGTGCGGACAGACCAGCCGTTGAGGCCGTCGCCGAGGCCGTACGCCATGCGGGAATTGAACCTGTCCTTGTTGGCCACGAATGTATCCAGTTGGCTTGCCAGATAGATGCGGCAGGCCTCGGTGATACCGAGCTCGGTACCCTTCAGGTTATCGGCCCAGTATTCCTCTTCGGTCATGAACTGGCCGTTGAGGCCCTTCTGGCCGAGGCGGTCGATTTCAGCATTCTCGTAGTTCCAGTTGTCGGGCTCCGCGCCGCCGGCCATGTAGCCGTAGTAGGGAGCGTACATCTGGCTGATTACGATGTCCCACCAGGCGCGGGTGGCGCCGGCGCCCCAGCCCTCGGTGTAGAGATGGAACTCTAGGTCGGCGGGATTGGAGTAGTAGGCAATGTTGATGGCGGAGCGGTCGCGCTCGAGGCGATCGACCTTGATGCCAGCTTTCTCGATCTGGTCGGCCATGTAGCGGCCGGCCTTGAGGCGGCCGTTGGCATCGTCAACGCGGATCAGGAACTTTATAGTGACGTCCTTGCCATTGTACTGCCAGAATTGGCCGGACTTGACCAGCTTGCCCTTGTTCTCGGGAAGCTTGGCAGCAGCCTGCATGGCGGCGTCGATGTCGGCGATGGCTCTCTTCTCGTTACCGCGGTCGGTCATGCCGAGCTTGGCGGGAATCAGGTTGTAGCGGTACGTTCCGGGTTGTCCGGGCGTCATCGGGGTGAACATCGGGTCGCCCTGGCCGAACAGGATCTCGTCGACCATCTTCTTGCGGTCGAAGAGCCAGTTCAGGGCATATCGGACTTCCTTGATGGCGAAGGGATTGAACTCGGTTACACCGTCTTTCTTGGTCCAGGTGTAGGGAGCCTTGTTCGGGATCGGGTTGATCATGAGCGACCAGGATCCGGACGGGACCTGATACTGGTCAAGCTTGGCTTTCTCGGTTTCCGAGAGGCCCCGAAGGATGGCCGCGGGAACGGCCTGGAAG
>SPCK01000506.1 GCA_004525355.1 Spirochaetales bacterium | reverse complement strand
ATGAGTTTGTGCGCGTTCTTGACGGAGGAGGACCGCGCGGATATCATGCCACTCGCGCCGGGGTGGTGGAATGGTAGACACCAGGGACTTAAAATCCCTTGCGGAGTAATCTGCGTGCGAGTTCAAGTCTCGTCCCCGGCAAAAAAAGGGCACCCAGTCTCAATGGCCGGGCGCCCGTGTTTTAGTTCACTGTCCTGCAGTGCGCATGATGAGTCCAGCTGGACCGATCACGCCAGCCAATCCGCCCTCAGCGACCGAGCGAGGATGACCGTCCGGTCAATTCATCGATCGCGCTTCGTACATCCCTCGATGCGGCGGGTGCACGTGAATTCCTGTTCGATTCTCCGGTTCGCGCGGTTGGTTTGCGCTCGTCGTTATCGGGGCGAGACACAGGTGTGTTACGTTGTCGTACCGGCACGGGGCCTGGACGGGAATCTCGACGCGGCTCATTGGCGGCGCTGCGGCGGCCGGACTGCACGGCAGGAGCCGTATTACGCCTGGATTCGCCTGCCGGTGACCCGCGACCGTCCCTGCCAACTGAAGGCCTGGAAGATTGCGTGGTAGGTCGACCCTGCCGAGCACCGCGACCCTGGAAACGCCCCTGACCCTCTTTGCGGCCCGGCTGTCGGCTTCTGTCGTGCTCATCATCGATGTCCGGAGCGGTTTCCCTGCCGGAACCGCGCATATACGGATGCTCCTTGACCACGGGTATGGGTCGTCCAAGCAAGCGCTCCACCTGCCGCAGGAATTTCTTTTCCTCGGTATCGCAGAACGAGATGGCCGTCCCCGAGGCGCCGGCGCGGGCGGTCCGGCCGATTCGATGCACATAGGTTTCCGGCTCGGTCGGCTGGTCAAAATTGAATATGTGGGTAATGTCATCCACGTCGATGCCACGGGCCGCGATATCCGTCGCGACCAGGATGGGAGTCTCGCCAGAGCGGAATGCGTCCATGGTCCGGGTTCTGTTGCCCTGCCCCTTGTTCGCGTGAATCACGCCAGCTGGAATCCCGGCGAGATGCAGGCTCTTGGCGATCCTGTCCGCGCCATGCTTGGTCTTGCTGAACACGAGCGCCCGCTGGATCTTCTGTTCTTTGATCAAATGGACCAGGAGCTCGCGCTTTTCGCCTTTTTCTACGTAATACAGTGTTTGATCGATACACTCCACGGCAGGCTTTTCAGGATCGATGTCCACCCTGACGGGATTACGCAGGAAACTGTTTGCCAGATCCACTATTTCCGTAGGCATGGTCGCTGAGAACAACAGGGTCTGCCGATTCTTCGGGAGCATGGCCATGATTCGCTTGACATCATGGATGAACCCCATATCCAGCATGCGATCCGCCTCATCCAGCACGGCGATCTCAACCGCTGAAAGGTCTACAAAGCGTTCGCCAGCCAGGTCGAGCAGGCGGCCGGGGGTGGCAACCAGAACATCCACTCCGCGTTCAAGGGCCCTAATCTGCGGCGCCTTGCCGACGCCGCCGTAGACGCAGGCGCGTTTGAGTCCGGCGCTCCGTCCGTAGGCACCGAAGCTTGAGTCAATCTGGATTGCCAGCTCGCGGGTAGGCGCAACTACCAGTGCGCGGACCTTGCGGTTCTCGCGCCTGACGCCCGGTTTCATGAGAAATTGTATGGTAGGCAGTGCAAAGGCAGCAGTCTTGCCTGTGCCTGTCTGCGCGCAACCCAGGAGATCCCTGCCGGCCAGCAGATGGGGAATGGCCGCGGTTTGGATGGGCGTGGGGTGCTCATAGCCCTCGTGGGCTAGCGCTTCAAGACAGGGAAGAGCGAGGCCAAGGGCCTCGAATTCGGGAAGATGCATGGGAATCCTTGGACAAGACATGAAGATGAGCGCGTATTTAGCAACGGCCGCTTTGGTGCGTAACCGGTCGCGCCGGCCCGCGTATGTTCTCGTCAGATTGAATATATATGAAAATACCGCGAAAGAATAGGGGTCAGCACTTCCAGCGATGCGACACCAAGTTCCAGGTTACCCGTTACTCGT
>SPCK01000087.1 GCA_004525355.1 Spirochaetales bacterium | reverse complement strand
GACAACCCGGGAGAATCATACGATTCCAGGGAGTATGGCTCCGTACCGATTGAGAAAGTGCGGGGAAAGGTGCTACTCTTCCTCGGAACCGCGGAAGGAGACGGACCTTATGGAACATCAACCTTGCGCTGACGCGACTTCCTTTTGCAGAACCATCGGACGATAATGAATCAGGCAAGGCTTGGGCGCGGCGCCCCCCGGGAGAATGACGCAGCTTGGTAAAACGCTTGATCCGTCACTACATTCTTATTTTCATGCTCTCGTCCGCTGCCTTGGTGGCGCTTTGGCGCTACGGATACCTCGCACTCGGTGAAAAGGTACCTTCCGGGGTCGATTCCCCGATTGTCATGGTTCGTGGTTCCATATATGACCGGGAAGGCCGCCTGCTTGCAGTTGATACCGACCTGTACGATGTATCGGCCTGGCGCCCGAGCCTGGATGTCGGCCGCCTGGATCGCTACGCTTCGGTCCTGTCATCCGCTCTCGGCGGCAAGGCTGACTCGTACGGACAGAAACTTGGCGGGGAAGGAGCGGATTTTCTGTACCTGGCCAGGCGCGTTTCCGGAGAAGCAGCGCGTTCCCTGTCCGGTTTTCTGGCCGAGGAAAATCTACCAGGCTTCCGAATGGACCGGGTGGCGGGACGGGTATATCCCGAAAAAGACCTGGCCGCGCACCTGATAGGTTTCGTCGGGACTGAAAATCGCGGCTTGGGCGGCGCGGAAGCAGCCTATGAGGCGGAACTCGCGGCAGACCCTGCCCTTGCGCGCGGTGGGTTCGCATACGGCAATTCGGTCTTCCTCACTATCGACGCCAATCTGCAATACCGGCTCGAGGAACTTGCCCAGGCAGCATTGGAGGAGCACCGCGCCGAAGCCATCGTCATGGTTGCCATGGAGGCACGGACGGGCGCCATAGTCGCCTATGTATCCTTGCCCGATTTCGATCCGAACGATTTTCTGGCCGCGGACAGGGGTACCTGGCTGGACAGGGTCGCAATCTACGCGTATGAACCGGGATCTGTATTCAAGGTGTACAGCATGGCGTCGATCATGTCGTTGGGCGGTATCGACGAGCACTCGTCCTTCGTGTGCGACGGCGCCTATGAACGTACCCTTCCTTCCGGCGAGGAAATCACCATTAAATGCCTGGGGGTGCATGGCGTCGTCGACATGACCCGTATTCTGGAATATTCGTGCAACGTGGGCGCTGCATATGCCTCCGATACCATTTCTACGATCGATTTCTATGCCAAGCTCAGGGAATTCGGTTTCGGAGAGCGCCCGGGCGCCGATCTGGCCGGCGAAAGTCCCGGCGTATTTCGAGCACCGAGCCTGTGGTCGGGCCGCACCAAGCCAACCGTGGCGATAGGGCAGGAAATACTGGTCACCGCGCTGCAGATGACGGCTGCGGCGACCACTCTTGCCAACGGCGGCATAATGTTGCGGCCACGTACGCTCGCCCGCATCGTGGACGCGGACGGTGCATCGGTCCTGGTGGCCGAACCTGTTGCCGTTCGACGGGTCCTGGACGAACGAACGGCCTCGGCGGTTCTGGCCGACATGGAGGCAGTCGTGCTTGATTCGGGGACCGGCTGGCGAGCGCGTATCGAGGATCTTAGAATGTCGGTCAAGACGGGTACGGCCCAGATGATCGATCCGGTTTCAAGGCGCTATTCACCTGACGATTTCATCGCGAGCACCCTCGCGCTCTTTCCCAGCGAAGCGCCCGAGTACATCGTATATGCCGCGATCATCAAACCGCGAGGATCGTCCACGTATGGCGGCAGGATCGTGGCGCCGCTGGTAAAGGACGCTGCCAATACGATCGCCGATCTGTACGGCATCGCTCGCGCCGGTTCTGCCAGCGTCACACACGATGGACGTATCGTCCTGCCGTCGTTGGGAGCTGCGGCGATCGGCGCTACCATGCCAGACCTGACCGGACTGCCCAAGCGCTTGCTGACACCCCTGCTCGAGCGCCGGGATATCACCGTCGAGATCGAGGGCGACGGTTGGGTCGTCCGACAGGATCCGGGCCCGGGCGAACCCGTTCCTGCGGGCAGTACCGTACGGCTGGTGCTTGAATGAACCCGGAGGGGAACAACCTTTCCCTGGCTTCCACCCGATTTCCTGAGTTGGAGGCCTTCCTGAAGGCTGATGATGGTCCGGACGTCGACATTTCCGTGGCCAGGTCGGGAGAACCGACGGCACGCCTTGGCGGCGCCTGGCTGCATTCCCGCTATGATCCGCGCGCCGAGGCAACCACTGCCGCGGATGAGATCCTGTCTGCCGGGGCAGAGTTCGTCGTGCTTATCGGCCTGGGCCTCGGCTATGCCGCCCAGGCCCTGGTGGCCGCAGGAGCCGGAGTACTGGCCGTGGAGGTCGATCCAGCGTGCTTGCGCGCCTGTATCGCCTCGCGGGATCTGTCCGACCTTTTTGGACACGAACGCTTCGTTCTGGTTACCGGAGCGGATACTGACGCATTGTCAAGGGCGATAAAGCGGGCCGATCCGCGATCGATAGCCGTACTGGTCAATCCCGCCTACCGTACGGTTTTTCCCGAGCAAACAGCGGCATTGCAAGCTGAAGTGGATCGCTTCCGGGAAAAGGACAGGATCAACGAGGCGACGCTCAAGCGTTTTGGAAAGCGCTGGGTGCGAAACCTGGCCGCGAATGCCGCGTGCATAGGCGATTTGCCCGGCGTAGCCAGGCTGCGCGGTCGCTTTTCGGGGATGCCGGCCCTTGTGCTGGCCGCCGGTCCTTCACTTGACGACGTACTGCCCGTACTCCCAGAACTTCGTGACCGCGCCGTGGTGATCTGCGTCGATACGGCCCTGCGTTCGGCGCTTGGCGCCGGTATCCAGCCGGATTTCGTCGTGGTCGTGGATCCCCAGTACTGGAACGCCAGGCACCTTGATCGTTGCTTGTCGCCTCAATCAATTCTCGTTACGGAGGCGGCGGTTTGGCCGAGCGTTTTTCGTATGCCGTTCCGGGCTACGTATCTCTGTTCGTCGCTTTATCCCCTGGGTAGGTACCTCGAGGCACGCTCTGGCCCGCCCAAAGGATCGCTTGGAGCTGGCGGCTCGGTGGCCACGAGCGCCTGGGATTTCGCGCGGCTGCTCGGTTGCGCACAGATTTACCTGGCCGGGCTCGACCTGTCCTTTCCCGGGGGCAGGACACACGCACGGGCGAGCTTCTTTGAGCAGAGGGCTCTGGGCTGCGGAAACCGTTTGGTACCCGGATCACATGCTCTCTTCTCCGCGATGCGGGGGGGACAACCGTATCCCGCTACGGCAAACGACGGAACGCGTGTGATTAGCGACCGCAGGCTCTCCCTGTATTCCTGGTGGTTCAGTTCGAGGTCGGCGCTTTACCCTGGAACCGCGACCATGAACATGTCGGAGCATGGCTTGGCAGTTCCCGGCTTGCCTTATGTTCCTTTGACCCGGTTGTTGCGTGACAAGCCGGTGCGGGGCTTGGTCGACAATGCTCTGGCCGATGCTGTCGCGGAGATTCAGGGCGCGGACGACACGAAGGGCGGAGTCTCGCTGGCGATCGTCATGGACAGTCTTCTGTCGGAACTCCAGGTCGTGGCATCGAAGGCAGAAGCCGCCGCCGATACCGTTGCGCGCGCGCGAAAACTCGACGGGGAGCAGCTTGATACGGTACTCCAGGAGCTTGGCCTCCTGGACAGGGAGCTCATGGCCAGCGCGGCAAAGGATGTGGTCGGATTTCTGTTCGCCTCCCTGGAAGATTTGCTGGGCGGCCGGGCACGAAGCTTTCAGGACAGCTTGGACAAGTCGGAGAGCCTGTACCGCGAGATTTCAGCGAGCGCGCGCTGGCACGTCGAGCTACTCTCTCGCGAAGACACGTGACCCGGACGGATCTCGGTCGGACGACTCCATCGGCAAGTCCTTGGAAAACCAGGTAACAGGGCGTAAAGACGGGTTCACGGCATGCCGATAATCGAAATGTGAGCCAAACTCACCCGAACGGTATGTGCATTGACGTCCAGGCATACCGTTCTTTTTTTTTATGGCATCGGACATTAAAAGCAGTGTAATTGTCGTCGGAATGGCAGCCCGTACAAGTAAAAGAAAGGCGCCCGTCTCCGGGCGCCCAATTCAATCAAAGCGTTGAGGCCTTATTTGGCCTTCTTGAGAGCCTCGATTGCAACCGCAATGAACTCATTGACGGTGATGGATACGCCGGAAACGGCGTCAGTCTTGCCATCGGCCTTTAAGGTGATCTTGGCGGGATCCTGGACCTCGATGAGCTTGGCCTCGACCCTGGTGGCCTGGACGTGGAACTCGCCCTGCTTGGCGTTCATCTTGTAGGTTCCCTTGATGGAGCGGACGACCTTGGAGTCACCACCGGCCTTGTTCAGTGCGTTCCAGTTGGCGCTGACTATGCGACCGTTGACGATGGTGATCAGTGCGGTAGCGGCGTAGCCGCTCTTGTCGAATTCGGGAGCCTTGGCGAAGAACCATCCGCTATTCTTGTAGGTGCCCTTTGCTACGGGAGCCGAAGAGAGGGCAACCTTGGCAAGGTCGACGAATTCCTTGACCGTCATGGTCACGCCGGAGATTGCGTCGGTTTTACCGTCGGACTTGATGGCAATCTTGGCGGGATCCTGCAGCCTGATCAGCTCGGCTTCGGCGCGAGCAGCCTGTACGTGCCATTCGCCCTGCTTGGCTGCCTTTGCCATACCATAGCCACCGGCGGCGGCGTAGGTTTTCTTGTCGGGGACGCCCAGGTAATTGATGCCGTTCCAGTTGACGGAAACGATCTTTCCGCCTTTTACCTCTATGACGACTTGTTCCTTCCAGCCGCTGCTGGAGTAGGCCTTGGCCTCGGAGAAGTAAAAGCCGTCCTTGGCCGTTACTTGGGCGCTGACGGAAACCGTAGCGAATACGAGGGCGAGCAAGGTGAGCGCCGTTACAATCTTCTTCATATCGAACCTCCGTGCGTGTGCACTACAATGAATAAGCGCCTTGAACTGGCGGATTACAATAATTGAATATACTAAAAAAATCCTCGAGAATGGCAATAGTTACAATTGTATCAAGCAAGTATCACCTGTGGATGAAGCTGGAATCATTTGCCGGCGTTGGAATCAGTCAGACGATAACCACACTGTTTTCGATGTCCCCGTATGGACTCGGAACGTATTTATCGGCGTTCCAGTCATTTTCCCAGCGTGTGCCGTCCAGGAGATAGCGAAATTGGTATTCCCTGCCCGGGGAGAGGTCTGTCTTCAACTCGAAACAGCCCTTCTTGTTGCGCTTCATGGGCATGGCCTTGCTGTCCCAGCTGTTGAAATCTCCCACGAGGGTCGCGCTGGTAGCGTCTCCGGCTTCTTCCGCACGGATCGTAAATGTCACGGAGCAGATGGATCCTTCACGTTCATAGACCTTTTTCAGCATCTTCCCTCCCAGTCGGGTGCGCGCACCTTCTTGAAGGCACCTTCTTGCAGGCACCTTCCCTATTGTACTCCCTCGGGATTCTCTTCACAATGGATGCGAAGTCGCGATTACGCGGAGATTCAGATTTCAAATGAGCTTGACACCTCGTCCCGGTTCGGCTTGAATTGGCGGCAGGGACATGTATGTTCGCTTGTGCGGACTTCTCTTACGGAAAATTTGAATCGGTCCAGCACTACAGATCGTGCTGGCCATGATCCGGGCGGATTCCATACCCGGACAGAAAAAGGAGCGAAGAACAATGAACGCATTGGCTGAAGAACTGAACCGAATTCTCGCAGACACCTGTGCCGGACGGCTCCTGTCGGATTCCGGAGCCCGCATGTATTTCCCCAAGGGGATACTGTCGCAGAGCGCCGAGGCCACGGAGAAGGCGCATCGCTTCAACGCCACGATCGGAATGGCCTTTGACCATGGCGAACCCATGGTCCTTGACGCCGTAAAGGCTCACCTGCCCCTGCTCTCCAGGCGCGAGGCAGTGGCCTACGCGCCGACAGCAGGCGTGAACGCGCTACGCGAGGCGTGGCGTTCGGAATTGCTGAAGAAGAACCCATCGCTCGCAAAGCTGAAATTCTCCCTTCCCGTGGTCGTGCCAGGCCTGACCGCCGGGATTTCCTACCTGGCGGATTTGTTCGTGTCCGCCGGCGATCCTGTCGTGGTGGCGGACATGTTCTGGCCCAACTATCGACTGATCATGGAGGAGCGCAAGGGAGCCCGGCTGTCCTCGTATCCGTTCTTCAACGGAGCGGGCGGTTTCAACGTGGACGGCCTGGAGGCCGCCGCTCGCCGAGCTGCCGAGGGGCGCGGCAAGGCCGTCGTCATCCTCAATTACCCGAACAATCCCACGGGCTATACGCCGACCCTTGTCGAGGCGGATGCCATCAAGGCCGCGTTGATTCGCGTGGCCGAGTCGGGCATCGACCTCCTGGTCGTTTCGGACGACGCCTATTTCGGACTCCAGTACGAGGAAGGAATCCTGCGGGAGTCCCTTTTCGCCCGCTTCGCGGACGCGCACCCGCGTATCCTCGCAGCCAAGGTCGATGGCCCGACCAAGGAAGACTATGTCTGGGGTTTCAGGGGCGGGTTCGTGACTTTCGCCTCCGTTGGCATGGACGATCACACGTACAATGCGCTGGTCAGGAAACTCATGGGCGTCATACGTTCCAGCATTTCCAATTCCGCCGCCCCAACCCAGTATATCCTTCTCAAGGCGATGACCGACCCTGGCTTTGAAGTGCAGAAAGCCCAATTCAGGGCCATACTGGAAGGACGCTACAAACGTGTCAAGAAATTCCTGGCCGCCAATACTTGGCCGACCGGATTTCTTCCCCTGCCGTTCAACTCGGGTTACTTCATGTGCTTCCAATGCCAGGGGTTCTCGGCGGAAGCCCTGCGCCTCAAACTCCTGGAGGAACAGGGGATAGGCACCATCTCCATCCAGGATACCTGGTTGCGGGTAGCCTTCTCAAGCGTGGAGGAGGATGAGGTGGACGAGCTGTTTACGATGATATTCGAAGCCGCACAGTCGATGACCGGCTCTTGAGATAACAGTTATCCAATAAGGGCGTTGATAGTCGAAATAGAGGCCATAGAAACAATGGGCTCGCACAGGAAGATTACCTGGGCGAGCCCCTTTGCCGTTTGAGGCTCGCGAGGAATCTTATGGCAAGCCTGCCAATACAATATCGTATTCTTGATTCAAGTTGGTAACATTGGCTCCGGCCGGCGGATTGTAGCAAACTTCGCCGACCCACGCCTTTGCTTCCATTTGCCATCATCATCCGAATCCATGTCTATGGCTCCAAAATTCCATACAACCAGCAGATAAGAAGACGGGCGTTTGGTACCCGCACATCGCGACGCGATGTGCGATGTCGGCGATCGGCCAGGGAGGGCCGATCGCCGACTATGCGCGAGGGATTGAAGTGAAAACCCCGCAGTCCCGTCATCCATGACGAAGGCCGAGCCGCGGAGCGGCTCGGGCAACACCGGGAGCGCGCATCCATGCGCGCGGGACGAGGAGTTGCAGCGTAAAGCCCGGTCCGCGCGTTTCGCGCGGACGCGCCCCCGATTTTTCCTGTCCTGATGGCTATTTCAGGACAAAGGCCGCGAGGGGAGGAAAACCGTTGAAATAAATGGAACTGTAACTCTGGGTGTACGCGCCGGTAGTCAGGATGTAGGCCCGTTCGCCGATTTTCGTGCCCGCAGGCATGTCGTACGTGTTCTTTTCATACAGGATGTCCATGCTGTCGCAGGTTGGGCCG
>SPCK01000302.1 GCA_004525355.1 Spirochaetales bacterium | reverse complement strand
GACTGCGTGATGCCCCGCAAGGGAATATTCGCCAAGGTGATCAAGGAAGGATGGATAAGCAGTGAGAGTCGCTGTCATTACCGTATCGGATAGAGCCAGCCGCGGCGAGTACGATGACCTGTCTGGCCCGGAAATGGAAGCCATCTTTCGCGATCTCGTCCCCGGCATAGAGATAGCGCGCGAGATCGTCCCCGACGAAAAGCCGGCCATCGTGGCATCCCTCAGACGCTTCGCTGATTCCGACTGGATCTTCACCACCGGCGGCACAGGCCCCGCTCCCCGCGATGTGACCCCGGAAGCGACGCTCGAATTCATCGACCGCCCGGCTCCCGGGCTCGCCGAGTACCTTCGGCTTGAATCGCTCAAGGAAACGAGCCACGCAGTTTTCAGCCGCGGCATCGCGGGCCTTCGAGGAACCACCTACGTCGTCAACGCGCCCGGCTCGGTCAAGGCGGCGAGGCTCTGCGCGAGGATATTCGCTCCCCTCCTCGAACACGGGGTCAATATGGCGCACGGAATCGGACACCAAGCAGGATCTTGAACTAGTCGGTTACTCTCCCAACATCCTTCACTATGCTCGCAAACCGTACGGATTGCAGCGCCGTAGCGACATCAAGGAAGTATTTAAAAACACCGCATTCGCGGTTTTTCAATACCCTTCCAGGGAATGACCCGCTTGAACTGTTTTCAGTCACCCGGATCCAGTCTCTTTACCCCGCGCTTTTCCTGCTCTTGGAAAACATGATTGACCGTTCGAACGGAAGCAGCCCGGGAACCCCGAGCAGTATCCGCGAGACGACATCCGGAGGCGTGATGATCGCAGCCGTGGTAAATATCTGGATGATCAAGACACCTCATGTACGCGGCAGCAGGCTCGACGAAGAAGAAACAGGCTGCGGTACAGGCAAACGTGGCACTATGACCGGATGCGGTCCGGCGCGCAATAAATATAAGGCTTCGATTCCCCTATTCTTCCTACGATGGTCAGCCCAGCCGCGCTGGCGATCTCGAACGCCGTCGTAGTGGGAATGCTCCTGGATACGACCACGGGTATCTTCGCCGATATGGCCTTGAGTATCATGTCAGCGGCTATACGCCCGCTGGTAAGTATACAGGTTCGCGAAAAATCAACCTTATCCATGAAAGCCCTGCCAAGGATCTTGTCTACCGCATTATGCCTGCCCACATCCTCCCTGACGACGAAATATCGCGATCCGGCAGGAGCGCTTTCACTGAAGGCCAGGGCATTTCGTCCCTTGGGTTCTTCAGCGGCTTCGTCGAGGGCCAGGGCGGCGCAATGCATGCCACCGGTTTTCCGGTACAGATCGGCCCTGGAAAACATCTCTCTTGACCAGGCCTTCAGAGTCAGGATATCCACGCAATAGCCGGGCGGCACAGTACCGAGGGCAGATGGATCAGCCAAGGCGGAACCGGAACCGCAGCCCGAGGCCACAACGGTGCCAAGCCCGAACCTGTCCTCGACCACGGCTCCGGGAGCGACGACGCTGGCAACCCTGAGGTCCGCACAGGCGCCCACAGTGAGGATACTGTCCGGATCCTTGAGCATGCCGCGGGTAAAGAGGTGACCTACGGCCAAATCATCGAGGTTCAGGGGTGTGCACATGAGCACGGCTATCTTTACACCATTGGCCGAAAGTTCGACGGGACTCTCGGGAGCCAGAGGAAATTCGGAAAGCCTCACGAATTCTCTCCGATATCAACCGCAATCCATTCAATCAAGGAATCGGCATGGACCACCGCGAGAAGGTCTTCTATCAGCTTTGTCCCTTCATTCATCATGCCTCCCGAGTCGAGCAAGGATGGAGCGAGAAGGCGGAAGCAACCGGTTGGCACTACCGCCCAAGCCGTCCGCCAGTGATTATACACCGACGGGCGCAGATAGGATCAATATGATCAGGCAGTGATCAGGCCTTTTCTCCCAGTCCTGCTGTTACTTCGGGCATACCCAAGGATTCCAAGGCGGTCTTGGCGTCACCGCAGGCCGGGTGGGAGCACTGCAGACAGGTGTCGCCGACGAGCCGAAAATTGCCCAACTGTCCGGTGGCCGTCGCACAGTCCACGCCTACGAGTCCACGCCTACGCCGAGAGTCTTGTAATTCAGATTCCTGGAGACCTTGACCCGAACGACGCGAGCGGATCCCTTGCCGTCATTGCGTACCGTGCAAGCGGTTTCGCAACGCCTGCAACCAATGCAGCGCTCGGGATCGTACATGATGGCGCCGCTGGAAGTGCGCCATACCTGTACGAAAACGCTCCACCAATTTTTCTACCATCACATAGCCAGGCGGTCATGTTTTTGTTTATTTGTATTCTTCTTTTACTCTCCTGCTTCATCCGGCAAACTGTTTCCACAGCTTGTCTAGAAGGGCGTTATTACGTTCCAAATCCTTGGCCATGTGCTTGGATTCGGCGAATTTTCGGGACTCTATGGCATCCGCGATCATGCGCTCGAGTTCTTCGCGCCTGCGTTCCAGCGTGGCTATCCTGAACTCGATATCACGTTCCTTTTCCGTAATTGTGGAATTGGCATTGGGGCTCTTCATCCTTGAACGACCCCGATCCTCCAGCGTTGTCCGCGCCGTACCCCCGGGAACCGGGATGCCGGCTCCCGGCCTTGGAAGAAGGGAGCCCACATCACGCCAGTATTCCAAAAAACTACCCTCGTATTCCACGAAGTGCCGATCTTCAACGAACACGACGCGATCCGCGATCTTCTCAAGAAAGTAACGATCATGGGAAACCGCCAGCACTGTGCCTTCAAAATCGTCCAACGCATCCTCGACGGCTTCTCGAGTTGGTATATCCAGGTGATTGGTCGGCTCGTCCAGGACCAGTAAATTGGCCTTGAGCGCTGACGCCCTGGCCAATTGCAGCCGGTTGAGCTCGCCGCCGGAAAGAGAGCCGCAACGCTTGTCCAAGTCATCGTATGAAAACAAGAAGGCTCCCAGATGCGCGAAGACATCCCGTCGAGTGGGCAGGAATTCCAGAAAGGCCTCTTCAACCGTTCGGACGGGATCAAAAACCCCCTGATCCTGGGCGCAATATCCCACCCGCATGCTCGGCCCCACGCGAATGACCGGATCGTCCCAGGAACCTGTCCGTATCAGGTCGCGCAAGAAACTCGTCTTTCCCGATCCATTCGGGCCGACCAGTGCGACGCGTTCGCCGTTCAGCACGGTAAACGACGCGTCGGAAAACAGGCACTTCTCATCAAACGACTTTGAATACCCGACGATGGCTATCGCCAAGTCCGCCTTCGAGGCCTCTCCCTGGAAGTTTACTTTCGCGTCCCTGTTGCCGATATCGGGTCGATTGGTGGCATCATCCTTGGCCCTCGCCAGGCGGCTTCTTTGGGCTCGCAGACGCTTGCCCCAGGAAGGGTCCGGGCGAGCCCGGGCTATCTGCTCGAATTTCCTGACCAATGCTTCCAGGCGCTCCACTTTCTTGCGGTC
>SPCK01000446.1 GCA_004525355.1 Spirochaetales bacterium | reverse complement strand
GGAACTGATCCAGGCATGGACCGATGCGGTCACGCACTCGCGAAGCGGCCGCGCCATCATCGAGGAATATCTGGACGGACCCGAATTCAGTATCGACGCGTTGATCTCCCGGGGCAGGATTGTCATTCGCGGCATCGCCGATCGGCACGTGGTATTCTCTCCGTACTTCGTAGAAATGGGACACACGATCCCCAGCGCGTACGGTCCTGAGGTCATTTCCGAGGTGCTCGCCGTTTTCGAGGCAGGCGTTCGGGCACTGGGCATAGACTCCGGTGCGGCGAAGGGCGACATCAAGTATACGCGTGCTGGTGCTTCCGTGGGCGAAATAGCGGCCCGACTTTCCGGGGGCTACATGTCAGGCTGGACCTATCCCTACGCAAGCGGCCTGGATCCGGTGTCGGAAGGAATCGATATCGCATGCGGATTAGAGCCTGAATTCCGGGAAGCGGACCGCGATTGGGTGTCAGCCGAGCGCGCGTACATATCCATTCCCGGAGTCGTAACCCAATTGCAGGGTCTCGAGAGAGCCAGGCGGATACCGTATGTGAAAGACCTCTTTCCCAGACTCGGCACGGGAGACCGGGCGGTCTTCCCATCCAACAATGTGCAGAAGGCGGGCAACATCCTCAGCCAGGCTCCGACGCGGGAACTGGCGGAACGCGCCGCCGAGGAGGCCTCGAGATCGATCTTGATCCGACTCCAGCCAGGAGACGACGCCACCGGGGCCTTCCTGCGGAATGAAAGCCTGGCCATCGGACCTTCCGGGGACCGTTGGCCGCCGGACGCCTACACTCCTTCCGCGATGAGCCTGGCATACGTCGAATCCATGCCTGATATCCTGCGGGCGGAACTGCCTTTTGCATCCGTTTCCATAGCGCCGGTTCCCGGCCTGGATCGCGAAGTGTGCGTCGATTGGCATGGGAGGAATATCCAGGAAGGCCTGGAGGCGGTGTTCGAGCTCACCGGTGCCCGCATCGGCGCCGAGGCTGACTTGGTGCTGGGCAGGGCCTTCTGGAAAGCGTTCTTCCGCGGCGGGTATCAGGCAGCGGTCTGGGTGCTTGATACGGAACTGGCAGAGCGCCTGCGATCATGAAACGGTATACCCTGCTCATAGCGATGGCCTCGATCTGCTCGTTGACGATTGCGGTACAACCGGTATGGTCCCAGGTCGCGGAAACCACAGCTGGAATGGTGGACCTGGAGCGACGCGCTTCGGAATGGGGCGCCTCCTTGAGCTTCGATCCGCTAACGGGGACCGGTTTTGTCCTGCGCGGGCAGGATCTGTTGCGCTTCAAGCTGGGTTTCGCATCGTATATGACAGGAAATGGCACTTTGCTTAGGGCCGCGGCGCCCGAGTTGTACGAAAACCGCTTGCGTATCAGCCAGACGACTTCATCGGCCATCGCCACATGGTTTGCGGACCGGGATGCCGACAGAGCTTCGCGCACTACCGTGGTGGCCATACTCATCGATCCGGGACACGGCGGCAAGGATCCCGGAGCCATAGGCGAACATGGTGCGGGTTCCACGAAACTGCGCATCGCGGAAAAGGATATTGTGCTGACCATCGCCAAAGACCTGCATGCGCGGCTTACGGCCAAATGGCCGGATAAACGGATCATGATTACCAGGGCGGGAGACAGTTATCCCAGCCTCGATGATCGTGTCGAAATGGCCAACCAGGTTGAATTGACGGTCAATCAGGCCATCATCTACGTATCCGTACACGCCAATGCTTCTTTCAACAAAAACGCGTCCGGATATGAAGTCTGGTACCTCAACCCGGATTATCGGCGGACCGTGGTCGACTCCAAAAAATCGGAAGGGGTGGACAAGGAAGTATTGCCCATCCTGAATGCGATGCTCGAGGAGGAATACACCACCGAGAGTGTGTATCTGGCCAAATCGATTTCAGGGGGCCTTGAGTTGTCCTTCGGGACTTCGACGGTCAACCGGGGCGTCAGGGCGGATGAATGGTTTGTCGTACGCAACGCCCGTATGCCATCGGTTCTGGTAGAGGTCGGCTTCGTGACCAATGAGGCGGAAGCCCGCCTGCTCTCCAGTGAAGGACACTTGCGGAAGCTCGGTGACGGAATCTATAATGGCATAGTATCGTTCGTCGAGTATTTCGAGAGAAGAAAGGGCCCTTCAGCACCGTGAAGTACACTGTTTCCAATCTGGCAGGCTTATCCCGCAAAACCATGGATACGTTTCTACATCCGAAAATTCTTTGGCTGTCGTTGATCGCCATAATGGCTTGCGCGAGCGCCATCGCCACGTTTTCCAGCTATCCGATAAGACCGGTGACCATCTGGTTCCCGGGAGCGAGGGGCAAAGGCGCGGTTGC
>SPCK01000155.1 GCA_004525355.1 Spirochaetales bacterium | reverse complement strand
TATCCTTGCCGATACAGGTATTTTTTAGAAACAAGGCGAGCACGGCTGCTCGCCAGACCTTGAGGAGTCCTTCGTTTACGCTCAGGGGCAGATAGACAAAACGATCGCGATCGGTAGAGCAACGCAGTTAACCGGTGGACGAAGCAAGTCAGGTTGAACCGCGTTCTCAATCGTGGCTTTTGTCCACGATTGAGGCTTTGGACCAAGCGGCGTATATGCAGGCATGCCCGCCCATATGCAGCGGCGAGCAATGGTGCTTGATCGCAGTTTGATAAGCGCGTGGGAATTGGATAAACAAGGCCAGCAAACCGAGCCAAAACGACATGGTGCGCTGCGGGACTTCGCGTGAGTACTCACACGCAGCAGCGCAGGGGGGGCGCGCATCCATGCACGCCTCACCCGGGTTGAACGGCGAAGTCCGTTCGAACCCAGGCCCGCAAACGCGGAGCTAGGCTCCCGCGTTTGTGCGTTTGTAGTTCTTTATTTTACCCCTGATGTACGCCGACAGCTCGTCCTTGTGCACCCGCTCCTGCTCCATGGTGTCGCGGTCGCGCACTGTGACGGTGCCGTTCTCCTTGGAGTCGTAGTCGATGGTTACGCAGAATGGCGTGCCGGCCTCGTCCTGGCGGCGATAGCGGCGGCCTATGGCACCGGCCTGGTCGTAGTCGGTGGCGTAATCCTCTTTCAAAGCGCCCCGGATTTCCTGGGCCATCTCGGCCAGGCCGTCCTTCTTCATGAGGGGCAGGACGGCAACGGTGACCGGGGCAAGGCTCGGATGGAACTTCATGACGGTGCGCCAGTCGTCGTCGTTTCCCTTGTCGGCCACCTTTTCTTCCTCGTAGGCGTCGCATAGGAGCATGAGGAGCTGACGGGTCAGGCCCGCGCTGGTCTCGATGATGTACGGGATATAGCGCTCATTGCCGTTTTCCTGGTCGATGTACTGCAGATCCTTGCCCGAGTACTCCTGGTGCCGCTTGAGGTCGAAGTCGGTCCGGTTGTGGACGCCCTCAAGTTCTTTCCAGCCCATGGGGAACTCGTACTCGATATCGTAGGCGTCTTTGGCGTAGTGGGCCAATTCTCCCGGGCCGTGCCGGTGCCAGCGGAGCTTGTCCATGCGAACGCCCAGCTTCTCGAAGTAGGCCCAGCGCTGAGCGCGCCAGTAGTCGAAGAACTTCTCGTCGTCGCCTGGCTTGACGAAGTACTGCATCTCCATCTGCTCGAACTCGCAGGTACGGAAGATGAAATTTTTTGTTACAATTTCATTTCGAAAGGCCTTGCCCACCTGGGCGATGCCGAAGGGTATCTTCATACGGTTGGACTGGACGATATTCTTGTAGTTGACGTAGATGCCCTGTGCGGTCTCGGGCCGCAGGTAGATGAGGCCCGTGCCGTCGTCCACCGGGCCGATAGTGGTCTTGAACATCAGGTTGAACGTGCGGGTATCGGTGAGTTCGCCGCCGCACTCGGGGCATTCTTTCCTGGTCAGCTTCTGCTCGTCGATGAGGTCGGCGCGGAAACGCTGTTTGCACTTCTTGCAGTCCACCAGCGGATCGGTGAAATTGGCAACATGGCCGGAGGCTTCCCAGGTGCGGGGGTGCATGAGGATGGCAGCGTCCAGGCCTACGATGTCGTCGTGAAGCTGGGTCATCTCCTTCCACCAGAATCGCTGGATGCGGTTCTTCAGTTCAATGCCCAAGGGTCCATAGTCCCAGGCGCCCGACTGGCCGCCATAGATTTCCGACGACTGGAAGACAAAGCCGCGTCGCTTGGCGAGCGACGTGATCTTGTCCATGGTTACTTCTCTGCCCTGTTCGATTGCTGCCATTGAGTGCTCCTCGCCTGCTCCCGCATGGCGCGCGGGAGGGGTGGTGGTGTCGCCTGCGGGGTACGGGAGCCGTTGTCCCGGGTCGGTGCCTGCGCGTCGGGCAGTATAGACGAGGGAGCGACACGGGCGCAAGGTGAGGCGCAGGCGGACAAAGTCAGCTGGATATATCGCCCGAAATATTCTGGCCTGATTGCGGCCTGTTGGCTTTCATGCAATTATGAGGCTCAGGGGGCGTACGCGACAATCGCCGAAGCGACGCCGGACGTAAGGGTCGCGCTCGACCAGGGGGAAGTGTAGCCAACCGCGCCAGAGGTCATCGTGAGCGTGTACGTCTTCTTGTTGAAATTAGCCTGGATGGTCGCGTCTTCCGACGACGCCGTGACCGTGACGCTGGCGGCCGAGGCGCTGGGATTGAAGGCGATGCCTTGCCCCGAGGTCACCGACCAAGCGCTGAAATTGTATTCGGCCCCCGCGGTAGCGCTTATGGTGACACTCACGGAATTGCCGTTCCCTGACGGGTTGACCATCACGCTCACTACATAGCTCGTGTCGTCAATCCGCGGCCGGACGGTAGCATCCCCCACCGAGCAGGCGCAGTATGGTCGTGGCGCTGTTCGCGTCCTCGAACTCCACGGTAGACGACGCAACGATCGAATAGACTTGGTCGACGGATTGTGCACCTGTCGTTACGGCGATAGTCGCCAGAATTGCGATGAACAAGAAACGATTCACGGGAACCGCTTCTATGACAGGTTGTTGAAAAAGCAACCGGTTATTCCAACAACCTGTTAATTAGATATTTGATATAGAAGCTTGCTGGGAACGATAATCTGACTTGTGCCCACGACACACCTACCGTTTTTCATTTTTGAATTTCTTTTACATCCTCATTGTGTACCCAAGAAAAACCAAGAGCCCAAGTGCACCATCAATGGACCAGATATCAGTTCCAAACTTTATGCCGCTTGTTGGCGACCAGTAATAACGAATATCCGCCTTTAAATAGATTCCAGGTTCCCAAATCTCATGTTCGATTAAAGCTATAGGAGAAAAGAAAACATCTCCTTCAACTTTCATTGTACGATACGACACGGATAAAGAAGGCGTCCACACAGAATAGAATCTATCTGGACTCATGCCGTTGAGCACTTGGGAGACATACACACCTCCGCCGATCGACCAATCGTTGAATATAAAAAATCGTTGTTGAAATATAACTCGTACTGTGAGCGGATCCATTGGCATTGGAAGTGAAAACACAAAGAAGAATCTTCTGCCTTCAAACGTAAATTCCGGCATTATTCCAACCCCGGCAATATTTGCATAAGACGGATTAATTTCTTTGTCATCATCTAGATAGTTATAGAGGGCAGAAGTCGAAATGCTGAAATAAGTGGGGTATAAGAAATCTTCCTTCGCATCAAACCACGCATTTGCTATAGAGCCCAAGTAACCTAATCCGACCATAGTAGCATAAAATTGTACACATGGATCCTCAATTGAATAAGTGCCAATCGAATAGTAGTTAAATACTCCCAATGCCCCCATACTCATGGACATAATCAAAGGTGCTGCGCTCGACGGATACCCGTTATATGCCGCCCCCATTCCGGGAATCAAGGACTTTTTAACGGCGGTCCAGGGATCGGTCTGCTTTCGGGGCACCCGGCCAAAAGCCAGCATGTCCTCAATCTCCAGCTGCGGTTCCAGCTCCCGTTCAACAGAGACGGTCCTGCCGTTTCTTAGATTGACCCGGCCAGTGTAGGAGCCGTACCCCTCCCCGGAGCGGATCTCCACCTTGTAGCTCCCTGGTTTCAGTTTTTCGATTAGAAGGGGGGTCCGGCCCACAAAATCACCGTTAAGAAAAACTGTGCTTCCCGTGGGGATCGATTCTACCTGGATGGACCCGTTTTTTTCTTCTTCATCTGAAATATTGACGGTTCCCGGCCGGACACTCATCCCAATATCGGGATCGGCATTCTGATTGGTGATCCGGCAGAGAGACCCTTCGGGGCTTACTTTTTCTATGATTAAATTAGCGATGGAAGATTCCTCGCTAAAAAGAATCTGCCCTTTGTCATTGATTACTTTTTCATTCAGAAATACCGTAAGAGTATTTCCCGCAGCAAGGCCGGATTCTTCCCCTAAGGAAATATATACACCGCTTTCATCGATGCGTGTAATTTCCCCTACAATTTCCAGTTTTGACACAAGCTTTTTTGCTGCCTGGGCTATCACATCCAGCAGATCATCCCGGGTCGGCACTTCAAATGTTTCCGCAGCCTCGATACGGGCTCGTTTCACATCCACAAGTCTTAAAGAAAGCACATAGGCCACATACTTGCTGTCATATCGGGCGATGGAACCGAAGATAATCTTATCCACATTCAAAATGCTGCCTAGTACTGAGGCGCTCTGTGAGCTGGTAATGCCAGATACTTCCAGTTCTTGTTCGTTCAGAACGGATGTCAACCGGCCTCGTTCCACAAGTTTTAAAAGCGGATACGCCGCCAATTCACTTTGAAGAGTATCCTCTACCAGCCTGGAAAGCGATTGATCCACGCCAAGACCTTCGATGGTCGTGACCGCGAGATCAATAGCCTGAAGGGAAAGGGTGCACTTGATGAAAATGAAGAAGAGCAGGACTTTTTTCATTTTTCCTCCCAAAAACTAAAGCACTTGGGAATGGACGACATCAGATTTTATTATTCTATGTCCCACCATTAAATTCTGTATATAAGATCAAATTATCATTTTCTGCTTTCTTGCCAGCAGTAGAAATCTAAAAACAGGTAGGAACTATCATTTCGGGGTGTATTGGCAAAAAAGTGGCAAAAATCCGAAATCTCGCCGCCTTGCCATTGCCTTTTAATCAAGAATGACATTTCCTGATCACTTTTGGTCCGGCAACGCCGGATAGGTTTATGCTACCACTTTTGGGGGTGCTGTCAACTCAAAACATCAATATTTTGCGGTATAAGACAGCTTTGTCCGCGCATATCTCGACAGGCGGCGGGGTCGGCCGCAAACCTGCAGTATGCTGCTCGCCCGAGCATCCGGTATGACCACAACCCCGGCTCCCTTCGCTCATCCTCGCATTCTTTATGGTATGCTGCCCAAAGCGGTATCCATGTAGCTGCCAACAGCCAGCATCCACGGTTTGTCAGCAACCTGTCAGGGCCTATCCCCGGGATGGGCGGACCTGTACTCGGCTACAAGCGCAGGCTCCTCGGCGCCGTCGGGCACGAATAGCAGGGAAGCGGAGTTCATGCAGTAGCGCAGACCGGTTCCCTGGTTGAAATTGTCCGGCCCGGGGCCGTCATCGAATACGTGGCCTAGATGACTGCCGGAACTCGAATCAAGAACCTCCACCCGCTCCATGCCGAAACTCCGGTCCATTACCAGCAGCACCAGATTCTGGTCGATGGGCTTGCTGAAACTGGGCCAACCCGTGCCTGAATCGAATTTCGTCTCTGAACGGAAAAGCGGCTGACCCGTCGCGGCCGAATAGAAGGTCCCGGCTCGGTGCTCATCCAGGGTATCGCCGGTGAAGGCGCGTTCGGTTCCCGCCTGGCGCAATACATTGTAGCGGAAGTCTCCGAGTTGCCTGCGCCACTGTTCATCTGGCTTTGCTACGGCAAATTCCATCCCGGTAGCCGACAGAACCACCGGAAGACCACGCCAGGTCTCCGTCGTCATCGCGGGCTTGGCAGAACTCCCGGTTACCCCTGTGAGTAGATTCGGGTAGATCCGTTGCAGGGCATCGACCTTGGGCTGGTCATTGTAGATGATGTACGGATAATCCGGATTCAGACGCATAAAATCCTGATGATACGCCTCGGCCGGATAGAATTGGACCAAAGGTACAATCTGGGTA
>SPCK01000476.1 GCA_004525355.1 Spirochaetales bacterium | reverse complement strand
TCGCTGAGCCTGAGTGTCAGCAGATCCTCGAGTTGGCAGGGGGCCTCACCGGGTTCGGCGGACGCGCCACCGCTGACCATGAAGGAGAGGACCGTCTGTACAGATAGTATGCTTTCATCGCTCATTACCGCCAGGCGCTCGATGAAATTTTTCAATTCCCGTACGTTTCCCGGCCAATCGTTGGCGGTCAGGGCCTCGGCAGCCTCCGGCGAAAGCGCCCGTGAGGCGCAACCGGGAAGCCTGGACAGAAAGGCTCTCGCCATGGCCGCGACGTCTTCACGGCGTTCCCTGAGGGCCGGCATCCGGATCGGTATGACGTTCAGTCGAAAGAACAGGTCTTCCCGGAACCGACCGCCGGCTATTTCCTCCCTGAGGTCCTTGTTGGTCGCGGCGATGACCCGGACGTCGGAGCTTATGGTCACCTCGCCTCCCAGGCGCTCGAAGCGGGTTTCCTGTATGGCTCTGAGCACCTTGGCTTGCGCCTGCAGGGACATGTCCGCGATCTCGTCAAGGAAGAGCGTACCGCCGTCGGCGACCTCGAATTTACCTTTGCGCATCGCGCCCGCGTCGGTGAACGAACCTTTTTCGTGACCGAACAGCTCACTCTCTATCAGGGTTTCGGGTATGGCCGCGCAGTTGACCGCTATGAATGGCCCGTCGGCGCGCGCGGACAGTTCGTGAATGCGCCTGGCCGCCAGTTCCTTGCCGGTGCCGTTCTCTCCGGTTATGAGAACACGCGCATCCGATTTTGCGCTCTGCTCGATCAGAGTCCTGATCCCGGCCATGGCCTCGGAAATGCCTAGAATATCCTCGATCACCGGGTTCACCCGCTTGAGCCTGGCGTTCTCGAACCGGAGCTTGGATATAGCGCGGGCATTCCTGACGGCCGTGGAAAGGCGGTCTATGGACAGCGGTTTCTCTATGAAGTCGAAGGCTCCCAGCTTTACGGCGTTGACCGCCATGTCGATGCTTGCATGACCTGAGACGACGATGACCTCCGTATTCAAGTAATCCGCCTTGATGGCCTTGAGCACGTCGATACCGCCCATCCTGGGAAGCCACACGTCCAGAATAACTGTATCGACGGATTCCTTGCGAAGCAGGTCGAGACCCGTAGGACCGTCCTCGGCGGTCAGGACCCGGTAGCCCTCGTCTTCGAGTATGTCCTTGACCGTGGCTCGTATGCCGGGTTCGTCGTCAATGACGAGAATGAAACTCATCGAATACCTGCCTCGTGTCTATTGTTCGTCTGCCGGAAGATCGATGATGAAGACGGTTCCTTGCCCCTCGGTCGTTTCGAACCGAATGGAGCCTCCATGGGCGGACACGATGTGCTCGACGATTGCCAGCCCGAGGCCAGTGCCGCCCGGCTTTGTTGAGAAGTACGGCGAGAAGACCTGATCCCTGGCAAAGGCGGGTATCCCCGCGCCGTCGTCCCGGACCTGCAATCTACAATAGCGGCTATCGGCTGTCTTGACAAGATCGCTACCGATCCAAACCCTGCCGGAACCCCCGGTGGCGTCCGCGGCGTTGGCGACAAGGTTGCCCAGTACCTGCTTGAGGTGACCCCGATCGGCCCGCAAGCTGATGGATCCGTCCACGCTGCTTGCATCCAGTATCAGGTCGGGCCAGGAGGCGGAATACAGGTGCAGGGATTCGGATACGACCTCCTTCAGGTTCAGCCAATCCTTGTGCGGTTCGGGCAGGCGTGCGAAATCCCTGAACTCGGTCAGCAGGTTTTCCATGTTGCTCGTTTCCTGGATGATCGCGACCATGGATTTGTCGAGAATGGAAGCAATGCTCCCGGGATCGGAGTTCCAGCGCCTGAGTACGCGTTCGGCGGACAGGCGAATAGGCGTCAGGGGATTCCGCAGTTCATGGGCCAGTCGCCTGGCCATGTCCCGCCACGCGAGAAGGCGCTCACTGCGCATCTGGTCGCCCGTTGAACGTTCCAGGCGATCGAGCATGGCATTGAAAGCTTCGATCAGGGCTCCCGCCTCGTCGCCGGGCTTGGCGAGGTACGTCGCGCGGTGCTCACCCGATCCCACGCGTTGCACGGCCATGGCCAGGGCGCCGAGCGGTGCGACCAGGGCATCGGAAGCGCCAATCGAAAAGATCGCAGCCAGGGCGAGGAGGGGTGCGACCATCGCGAGGATGAAGTACAGCATGTAGCCGGGAGC
>SPCK01000447.1 GCA_004525355.1 Spirochaetales bacterium | reverse complement strand
GATCTTGACGTCCCTGGCCAGTTGCGTGAACAGTTCCGGCCGGAACAGCCTGCTTTTGATCATGGCCACGTAGGGCTCGTCGATCTCCTTGTCCACGAAAACCAGGAGACCCTTGGCCAGCGCCTCTTCCTTGTCCATCGATCTGATTACCTTGACCGCGTTGACCTTCTCGATGATGCCCGTGTCATGGGGCGGGATGACCTGGGCCCCATCGTTCCAGTAGGCCTTGTAGCCGTTGTAGGTAGGTGGATTGTGGCTTGCAGTTACCACGATGCCGGTATCCGCCCTGAATTTGCGAATGGCGTAGGACAGTTCGGGGGTTGGTCGCAACGAAGTGAACAGGTAGGTCTTGATGCCGTTGGCAGCGAATATCAGCGAGGCGTCCATTGCGAATATATCCGAGTAATGACGGGAGTCATACGCCACGCAGGCGGACAGCGGCTTTCCTTTTACCGTTTCGTTGATGTAGTCGCACAGGCCTTGGGTCGCTCGTCGGACCACGTAGGAATTCATGCGGTTGTAGCCGCCGCCGATGACGCCGCGCAGGCCACCGGTGCCAAACTCCAGGTCGCGATAGAATCGATCCTCGAGCTCTTTATTATCTTCCGTGGCGATGAGCTGCTCAACCTCAATTCTGAAGGCCGGGTCGTTTTCCCTGGAGATATAGTCACGTGCCCTGACGAGAATTTCCTTTTGTTCCATGATGGCTGTACCCTCCGTTTGCGATGTTCATGGGCGGTACGAGGCGATGGTGCGCCGATCCGCATACCCAGTATAATGGAATTGACGTCGCACGTAAAACGCGAATTGCGCTCTAGTCGGAACCTATTGCGGCAGCAGGCCGTAAGAAATGCGAGCGTAGCGAAGGCTGTAGGAATGACAGCCGATTATTTCAACAGCCTGTGTTCCTCGTCGATTGGACGCCTCAGCACGTCAGGCAGTTCATCAATTGATCGGAGTATGATCCTGGCTCCTGCGGCCAGCAGCTCGTCTTTTCCGCGGAAACCCCAGGACGCGCCTACAGGAAGCATGCCCGCCGCTATCGCGGTAAGCATGTCTATGTCCGAGTCGCCAACGAAAGCGCATTCATTGGCAGTGACGCCAGCTGCTGCTGCGGCCTCGAGGGCGCCCGAAGGATCTGGTTTGAGGGGTTTGCCGTCCATTCCGCCCTGCACCAAGGCGAATGGGATGTCGGGAAATATCTTGGCAACCATGGCCTTGGCGATATCGTCGGGTTTATTGGTCACGACCGCAAATCGGGTACCCGTGGAGCTGAGATCCCTGAGCGTCTGTTCAACGCCCGGATACGGGGCTGCCGTCACGATACCCATCCGCGCATAGCGTGAAAGAGCCAGATCGTAGAGTTCATCGAAATTGAAAGCCACGTCCCTGGGAGCGGCGGCGCTCAGAAGCCGCGTAAATCCACGGCCTACCATGGCGCGGTAGGCTTGAATGGGGTGTTCCGGCCAGCCGCGTTCATGCAGGATTCCGTTGATGAGCACCGAGAGATCTTCAAGGGTATCAACCAGGGTTCCGTCCAGATCGAAAATAATGGCCTTGATCATACTGCATTGTAACAGTAAGCGGTGCCGAGGTACCATACGCACACAGGAAGTATGGTGGAAAAAGATGGGCGATTCTGACTTCGAGGAGCATTTTTCACGTCTGTACGGATCGCGCTGGCCAAATCTCAAGGTTGCCCTGGCAGGCCCTACGGACGCTTTGGACTTTGCTGAAAATCTGAACGCGCCATATCGGCTGGACTCCGCCTCGGTGGTCGCCGCCCGAGCACTGCGCCTGCCTGAGAGCGGTCAAGTCCTGGATGCATGCGCGGCTCCGGGAGGCAAGACACTCGTGCTGGCAAGCCGGCTTCCCGCGGGAGCGTCCATTCTCGCCAACGAACTTTCCAGTGACCGCCGTCGTCGGTTGGTCGACGTCCTGGATTCCCGCCTGCCAGCGGATCGACGCTGTCGGGTGACGGTATCGGGTTTTGACGCAGCGGCAGCGGGAGGCCGGACCAGCGAGCGCAACCGGTTCCCGGCGATACTTCTGGATGCGCCCTGCTCAAGTGAACGCCATGTCCTGGCCGACCCGAAGGCGCTGGAAGCGTGGACGCCGGCGCGCATAAAATTTCTGTCGCGGCGGCAGTGGTCCCTCCTTTCCAGCGCTTTTTTGATGCTGGCTCCTGGAGGATCGCTGGTGTACGCGACATGCGCACTGTCGCCCGAGGAAAACGACGGCCCGGTCGCTCGCCTGCTCAAGAAATACGGAAATGCCGTCAAACTGGACCCACTCGTGCCCGAATCCGGGGCGGAGCGTACGGAATATGGAATTCTATTC
>SPCK01000451.1 GCA_004525355.1 Spirochaetales bacterium | reverse complement strand
GGTCCGGACCCGGCAGGGAAGGCCGGGGGAATTGACGCGAGAGCCCGGCGGCCCGCCCGGGCCGCCCGCCCGGAAGAAAGGCTACCAACAGGACCAGCATGACGAAAGCGTTCATTTGGTCGGCCCGGCGCTGGAGTCCTGAGGCGGCGCAGAAAACCGCTACGAGTCGGCGCGGTCCAAGTTGGAACGTGCTTGGCAGCGCCCCCTGCGCGTGCGGCAACGTGTGCTGTCCCCGATGGTGTACGCATTTGACGGTTTTAGCCAATACTTATATATTACAATAAGACAATATATAAGGAGACTGGAATGAAAAAAGTATTGGCGGCTTTCATGCTGCTGGGTTCAGTAATGTCAGCGATGGCGCAGGACACCCCGGTGAAGGTTCGGCTCGAGGCGGAAGCTGGAGCGATCAAGATCATGCTCCATACCTACCGTGTCGGCGATACAGGCACGACGTTTGATTTCGTTGAAAATGGTGGGCAGGAGTTACTGTTTCCCTTTCAGCGCCTGACCGCCTCGCTTGGCTTCCTGGAGCGTCATGAAGTACGGTTTCTGTATCAGCCGCTCGAGCTGAATACCGAGATCACCGCTCGCGCCCCCTTTACGATCGACGGCGTCAACTTTATTGCGGATGAGCCGGTCGACATCACGTACAGTTTTCCGTTCTACCGCTTTACCTACCTGTACGACTTTCTTCCCGGCGCAGCCGAACTGTCGGCCGGAGCCGCGTTGCAGTTCAGGAACGCGTCGATCCGGTTCACGAGCGTCGACGGTTCCAAGAGGGCGGTATCCCAGAACCTGGGGTTGGTTCCGGCCCTCGCGGTCGCCGGGAAATTTCCGTTCGGCGACGGCCTGTTCCTGGCATTCGAAGCGACGGGCCTCTACGCTTCGAGCGCGTTCATCAACGGAGCCGACTTCGAGTTCGAAGGATCGATTCTGGACGCATCGATCCGCGCCGGCGCCAGGTTGGGAAATCGAATGGAGGCCTTTGTCAACTACCGTTTCCTGGGCGGATCGGCTTCCGGCGTATCGCAGTATCCCAACATTTACTGGACCCAGTCGACGGAAAAATCGACGGCCAACTACCTCGCGACGACGAGCCTGACTTTGGGCGCCACGTTGGAGCTCTAGCAGGACGGTTCGCGGTGGCGGCGGAGTCCGGATTCGGCGCCGCGGGCATGAAATCCGCCCCGGCGCACGCCTGCCGATTCTCGGGACCGGCTTGAGGCGCGATTGATTGCCACGCCCCGAAGAGCGGATCAGGAAGTGGATGCCGCTAGCTTTTCCTCCTTCCCCGTTGTTCCATCCTGTATAGCCATCCGTGAAACTCGGAGTCGACGAATTCGAAAACGGCGTGCGCTTCCTCAAGCCGTTCTTTCAGTGACTCGTCCTTGCCGTCGAGCAGCTCGAGACCCCTGTCTGCGATGGCGTGCAGCGCTGCCATCGTCTCCATCCGGCGGCGCATGAATTCCAGCCAGCCGCCGTTCCTGAACTTGAAATAGTCGCGGCGTGGCATCAGGCAGGGCGCCGGTTCGATGAGGCCCTCGCCCACGAGAAGCCGCGCCATTGTCGACACCGAGCTTTTTGACGCCTGGAGTCGCTCGCAGATGTCGTTGAGGCTCTGAGACGGAGGCTCCGAGATCAGCAGCATGCCGAGCACTCTGCCCGCCATCCTCGGAAGCCCCATCTTCTCGCAGAACATCGCTATATCTTCTATAAAACTGCGTTCTTCCAGTTCTTTTCCGTTCATGCGGGGAGTATCACCTCGTGGTAACTGGATTGTCAATAGGAACTATCTTAAAGTTCAGTGAATTCTTATCGTTCGGTATTTACAGAACGATTAGGGTGGTGTATAGTCTGCTCCAGCGACCGGGTTCCGGATGGGAACCCTGGAGTCGCGCACGACCCCGGTGGCCGAAACCCGCATCACATGTCGAGGAATCATGAATACGATGACCGTATCGAAGGAAAAGAAAGACTGGGACGACCTGCAGGGCCTCACCGATGCTGAAGTCAGCGAACGGCTTGCATTGGACGGCTACAACGAGCTGCCCGACGCCAAGAAACGCACCGTATTCGCCATCTTGTGGGAAGTAGTCCGCGAGCCCATGTTCATACTGCTCCTGGCATGCGGTGCGCTGTACCTGATACTCGGCGATCCGGAAGAAGCGCTGATGTTGCTCGGGTTCGTCGTCGTCGTCATCGGCATCACTCTGTACCAGGAGAACAAGACCGAGAAGGCCCTCGATGCTCTGCGAGAGTTGTCGAGCCCCCGCGCCCTGGTCATACGGAACGGCGTGCAGCTTCGCGTTGCCGGCCGCGATGTG
>SPCK01000330.1 GCA_004525355.1 Spirochaetales bacterium | reverse complement strand
GGTATAATGGCCATGCTCAAGGGAGGTTCGGGCGCCGCAATCGCAGGGCTTGTGGGAGTCTTCCTCGGATCGGGCACGAGCATCACCTGCACAGCCCTGTCCCGCGACGCCAAGGCCCTGCCCTACCTGAAAAGCCTGCCGGTCAGCGCGGGCCGGTACCTGCTGGCCAAACTCGTCCACGGCCTCCTGTTCGCGGTTTTCGGCGCGGTCATGGGCGTGGGGCTCATTGGCTATGCGATACGGTTGAGCCCCGCGGATATTGTCGCGGCCCTGGCCGTGGCCATCGGCATGTCGTTTCTGATCAACCTGCTGGGATTATGGCTCGATACCGCGAACCCACGACTCAAATGGGACAACCCGATCGCGGCCATGAAGCAGAACCCCAATTCGGTAATACTGATGCTTGGCGCGATGGGACTAGCTGGCGGCGCCGGCTTCCTTGTCTTCAAGTTGGGGCTGGACCGATGGCAATTCGCCCTATGGTTCGGCCTCTTACCGGCCCTCGCCTTCCTGGCCCTACTTTGGGCGTACCCGCGCTACGCAGCGCGGCGCCTTGGGATGATGGAGGCGTAGCCGATCCTGTATCGATATTTCATCCCCGGCGCCCCGATGCGCCGGGGATGGTTTCGCCCTATTTCCGCGAAGTGACGCGCCCCCTCGTGCCGGTGACCGATTCTTCTATATAATCCATTCATGGCATTCATACACACCACCAGGGCCGAACTCGCCGCAGCCGGCCTGACCGAACCGGATTTCGTAATCGTCTGCGGGGATGCCTACGTCGATCATCCGTCCTTCGGGGCGGCTCTCGTCGGGCACGTGCTGAAAAGCAAGGGCTATTCCGTAGGGATGATCGCCCGGCCGGACCCGAGCGACGTCGAGGCTTTCCGCGCGCTCGGGAAACCCCGATTGGCATTCCTGGTGAGCGGTGGTGCCATAGACTCCATGGTATGCAAATACACCGCCAACAGAAAGCCGCGCTCGGAGGACGACTACGCGCCTGGCGGCGATCCTCGCCTATGTCGCGGCGCCGACGGATCCCTGCACGTTTTTACCATGAACGGAAAACCCGCCAACGCGCGCCCGGATCGCGCGGTTATCGCGTATTCTGCCAAATGCCGCGAGGCGTTCAAGGGCGTCCCGGTAATCGCCGGCGGCCTGGAAGCATCGCTCAGGCGCATGTCGCACTACGATTACCTGTCCGACACGGTGCGCAAGCCCATCGTCCTGGATGCCAAGGCCGACCTGGTCATCTACGGCATGGCCGAACGAACCATCGTCGAGGTTGCGAGGAGGTTGGCCGACGCCGCCCCGAAGTCTGGAACCAGGCAAGTAGGCCCTGATGCTGTAGCGACGCTCCGTGGTATACCGGGAACCGTCTGGCGAACCTCACGGGAAGGCGACCTTCCCGAAGGGGCGCTGAGGCTACCCTCCCACGACGCATGCGCCAGTGACGTCCGGGCCTTTGCCGAGTCCTTCGCAATCCAGTACCGCAACACCGATCCCGGCACTGCCCGGCCACTGATCGAGGAATCCGCCGGCCAGTTTGTTGTGCAGGAGGTGCCCCAGCCACCGGCGACCCGGGCTGAACTTGACGAGGTCTATGCGCTGGACTTTGAGCGATCCTGGCATCCTGTCTACACGAAAGCGGGCGGTGTTCCGGCGTTCGCCGAGGTCAAGTTCTCCATCACCTCGAACCGGGGCTGCTACGGCGCTTGCGCCTTCTGCGCCCTGGCATTTCACCAGGGGCGTATCGTCTCAAGCCGCTCAAGGGAATCCATAGTGGAAGAAGCCAAGCTGCTGACCCGGTCGCCCGAATTCAAGGGCTACATCCACGACATCGGCGGACCCACGGCCAATTTTCGCGGGCCGGCATGTAAACGTCAGGAAAAAGGGTCGGCCTGCGTTGACCGGCGCTGCCTGGTCCCCGAACCCTGCCCGTCGCTTGAGGTGGACCATCGCGACTACCTGGACGTGCTGAGAGCCGTCAGGAGCCTGCCTGGCGTCAAGAAAGTGTTCGTGCGCTCGGGCATCCGTTTCGACTACGTAATGGCGGATCCGGACGGAACCTTCCTGACGGAACTGGCAGAGCATCACGTATCAGGTCAGCTCAAGGTGGCGCCCGAGCACGCGTCCGACCGGGTGCTCGCCCTGATGGGCAAGCCACCGCGCCGCGTCTACGAGGCGTTCGCCGCGCGCTGGCAGGCGGTCAACGAGCGACTGGGGCTGAGGCAGTTCCTCGTCCCCTACTTCATCGCCTCGCATCCCGGAGCCACCCTCGACGACGCGATAGAGCTGGCCGAGTTCCTGCGGGACACCGAGCGCGCCCCGGACCAGGTTCAGGACTTCTACCCGACTCCGGGGACCCTGGCAACCGCAATGTACCGAACTGGCCTCGATCCGCTGACCATGGAGCCGGTCCATGTGGCCAGAGGGGCGCGCGAGCGGGCCATGCAGCGCGCACTGCTTCAGTTTGACCGCCCCGCCAACCGGGAATTGGTGCTCGATGCGCTCAGGCTGGCCGGCAGGACTGACCTGATCGGCCATGGCCCGAAGTGCCTGGTACGCTGATCGGTAACGTTGTTTCGGCGGCGTGGTTTGCGATATAGTCATTCGAAGCGACCCTGCGGGTCGAGCGAACAACCATCAATAACACGTTCGCACAGGAGCTTATATGAAACAAATCGCACGAGTGGGTCGCGGCGCCTTTTGGATTGTCGTGGCGCTGGCCCTCATTTCCATATCATGCGTCGGGTCCCCCGCCAACCGTCCGGCATCGGTGACCTTGCCAGACATATCGAACTATTCATTTTCCGATCCCCTGCCGCTGGCTCCCGAGCTGGTCAAGCGGATACTGCCCAATGGCCTGACGTACTACGTCCGTGCCAACGGCAATCCGGGCCGCCGCGTGATCATGTACTTGACTGTAGCCGGCGGCTCGTCTGTGGAGAATGACGACGAGCTGGGCTACGCGCATTTTATCGAGCACATGGCCTTCAACGGCACGGCCAGCTACCCGGAAAACGAGCTGGTGCGCTACCTGCGGTCCATCGGCATGGAATTCGGCGCGGAAGTGAACGCGTACACTGCGATAGAGGAAACCGTATACACGCTCGAGATGCCCACCGACAACCCGGTCCACTTCGAGACTGGGCTCAAGGTGCTCCGCGAATGGGCGAGCGCCATCACGCTCGACCCTGTGGAAGTCGAGAAGGAAAAAGGCGTCATACTCGAGGAACGTCGACTGGGTCTGGGTTC
>SPCK01000304.1 GCA_004525355.1 Spirochaetales bacterium | reverse complement strand
CGGCCTTTCCTGGATAAGCTTGACGCCCAGGAACGAGCGCACCCTGGTGGACTATGTCGTCGGCGCCTCGGTGGTACGTTCCGGCCTTTCCGTTTCCGCTATCGTGTACAATTTTCTCATGCAGCCTTTCACGTATCTTCATGACATGACTCGTTCCTCGCTCGATTGGCAGCTGGTTCTTGGAGCGCCCGGAATGAAAGCGGGAGCGGATCTCGTCGCGGCTCTCATGAATGATCGTCCAGCGGGCCCCGCAGCGGCGCTTCTGCGAGTGGCAGTGGATCGATCCGCCACGGGAGCTTACCTTGCCCTGGTGGGGCATCCGGGTAGCATCCCGGAGGAAGTGACGACTGTCGCGTTCCCCCGTGCCGCGATCATCGATGACGAGAGGGATTCGGGATCGTTCAGGCAGGTTTCCTGGGAGGCCGATCGGGGTATACCCCTGCCGGCCGCCACGGCTGCCCTCCTGGCACGAGCTCGCGACGGCTTGGTTTTCATGGGCCTCATGGATGGTGTTGACGGCAAGTATGCCTACAGACTGATCATCGTGCCGTTGCGGACAGAGGATGGATCGTACCGTATAGTTGCCGTTGACGGAGAGAGCCGGCGCGCGGTCGACTGGGGCGATCTGATCAAAAACCGTCCCGCGGCCGCGATTCGCCTGTTTGCTCTTCCGCTGCCTTGATGGATCCCGTTTTTCTCCTTGATGCTTGAATACTTCGCGGATATTGCTATATACTTGAGAAATACCGCGGGTCCGACTATCCATCTTGTCACATGCTTTCGGGGACTCGTTTGTTGCGTCACCATCCGCCAATAAAGAGGTGATGGAAAAACGCGAGTTCGGTGTTTTCAACCCTTCCAAAGTGTCACTATAGCGATAGCAGGCCGTAAGTGATGTGAGCTTGGCGGAGGCTATTGGAATAGTAACCGGTTATTTCAATAGTCTGTTGAGCGAAGGAAACCAATGGCATCCCTTACATTTACCGATTTCGGCTTCTCTCCCACCGTCCTTGCCTCGATCACCCAAAAGGGCTTTGAAGAACCGACTACCATCCAGATATTGGCGATTCCGCGTCTCATGGAAGGGACCGCCCACCTTCTGGCAAAGGCCCGTACGGGAACGGGAAAGACGGCCGCGTTCGGCTTGCCGCTGGTGGATAAGCTCTGCACGCCAAGTCCGAAGGTCCGTGCCCTGGTCCTGGTGCCGACGCGGGAGCTGGCCATCCAGGTATCCGCAGAGATCGCGAGCTTCTGCAGCGGTCCCGCTCCCCGCCTGGCGACCATTTATGGCGGCGCCTCCATGGGTGAACAGCTCAGGCGGCTCGCCAGGGGCGTGGACCTTGTCATTGGCACGCCAGGCCGCGTCCTGGATCACATCGACCGAAAGACCCTCGATCTGTCCGGGCTGGAATGGCTCGTGCTGGACGAGGCAGACGAAATGTTGGACATGGGATTCATCGAGGATATCGAGCGCGTGATGGACGCCTCCAATCCCGACAGGCGTGTGGTTCTCTTCTCCGCTACCATGCCTGACGCCATCATGAGGATTGCGCGCAACCGCCTGGGGGAATTTGAACGGGTCGAGGACGAGACCAACCCGGTTCAGGCCGGACTGACCGACCAGATATGGCTGGAGGTGCGCGAGCGGGACAAGCTCGAAGCGCTTTGCCGCATCGTAGACTCGGAGGACGAGTTTTACGGACTGGTTTTCTGTCATACCAAGATTGAAACCGATGGCGTGGCCAGGGCCCTGTCCGAACGCGGTTACGCGGCGGAAGCCCTGCATGGCGATGTGTCGCAAGACATGCGCGAGCGGACATTGGGTCGTTTCAGGGAGCGGAAGACGCTTATCCTTGTGGCTACCGACGTGGCCGCACGCGGAATCGACGTGGAGCGATTGACCCATGTCGTCAATTTCAACCTGCCTTTCGACCCAGAGTCCTATACCCACCGCATCGGTCGGACCGGCCGTGCGGGAAACAAGGGTACGGCGATCACCTTCGTCACGCCCGAAGAGAACAGGCGCCTGTTTTTCCTCAGGCGAGCCTCCGGCGATGGCTTGCGAAAGGGTTCGATCCCTTCCGTTTCCGAGGTGATTGAAGCCAAGCGGGCAAGGATTCATACCAAGACCATAGCGGTAGCCACTGAAGTTCTCGGCCTTCCGCCCGTCCGGGATGATGAGCTGGAGGAATACGAACGGGATATCGAGGCCGACAGAGTACTCGAAGATACTGACGCGCAGGCGACGCAGAGCTTGAGCGAGTTTGTCGATGATGCGGCCCCGGTCGACGCGGCCATGAGCATTCCGGCGCAGAACGCCGCAAAGTCTTCCGCCCCAATGCACGCATCGGCATTCTACGAACTGGCCGATGAGCTGCTTGGGGAGCTGGATCCCCGTGACGCGCTGGCCGCCCTTGCCGCAGCAGCCTTCGCTTCCGATCTGGACCCCCGTAGTTATGGAGAGGTTCGCGACGTCTCTGTCGACGCTACGGGAATTGCCCGGCTCTACGTCGGCCTGGGCAAGAGCGACGGCATCTGGCCGCGGGACATCGCTGAGGCGATCAAGCGCCTGACCGGGTTGCCGGATCGATTCATCAACGATATCGAGGTGCTGGAGAAATTCTCATTCGCCTCGATTCCCTTCGAGGCAGCCGAGCGCGCGATCATCGAGGCGAAAAAACACCGCGGCGCGCCCTTCGTGCGGATCGCCACGCCCAAGAGCGGTCCTTCGGGGGGCGGCCGCCCGGGACGACCTGCGTATGGCAGTCCCAAGAGCGGCGGCAGGCCTTACGGGCGTGGTGGCAGCTCATTCCGCTCGGGCAAGCCCGATGGAGAGCGTCCCATGCGCAAGCCCGGTCGCCCCAGGTAGTTGTTCACCCGGTTTGACCGAATTCGGCCTGGCCGATTCCTGGTCGCAAAACGTGGATGCCGCGCTTCGGGTCTCATGACGCCAGGATACTAGCGTGGCTATTCAGGAGCCAGCCAGCTCGGCGTTGAAAAGGGTCTGCAGCGCCCTGCGAATGAATACCCTGATCTTGCCTCGCTTGTCATCGGAGAGGCTGACAGGCTCGAACATGACCACCCGCAACGAACCAGCTGAAGTATCATCGTGTCCACCGATGACGATGCCGTTGAGGATCACCAGAACGCCTTTTAACGATAGCTGCAAGTTCTTGAGCCGGGTGCCTGGCTTGGGGATCGTCCCATCCTGGAACGAGGCGGACATGCCTGCCACGCTGATGTCACTGATGGTACCGCGCAAGATGCCGTTTTCGCCGGGGCAGTTGAAGTCGGCCAGTTCGCTGGTGCAGAAAGCGCGTACGAAACGCCGCCTGCCCCTGGCCTCGTTCGCCTCGAGCATATTGACGAGCGTCTCCGCCGCCTGTTTTGTGCCTTGTTTCAGGGTGATAAAGCCACAGTCGACGCCGAGGTTCATCAGATAGGCTTCCCGCTTTTCGT
>SPCK01000313.1 GCA_004525355.1 Spirochaetales bacterium | reverse complement strand
TATAGTATTTTTCATATATTAGCAGGCCGAGTTAAATTTCGCCGGCCGCGAGGAGCCTTTATGAAAGCAACCCTTTCGGCTTCGGCCCTGGCCGTCGCCGCCGTTCTTCTCATATCATGCGGATCGCCTGAGCCTATGGTTGTGTCCGATGTGAAAACCCGAACTGATACGTCTTCAGCGGATCAGACCACGGCTCCCGAACTCGTATCGGAGAGTGCTCCGGCCGCCCCGTGGTATACCGCGCGACTGGAAGCACTGGGTTTCTACGTTTTTCCCGCTCCCGAGTCGGTACCGCCAATAATGATAAAGACCCTTGCAGGAGCGTCGTTCAGCAATGATGCCTTGTCCGGGAAGGTAGTCCTGCTCAATTTCTGGGCTACATGGTGCCCGCCCTGCCGACTTGAAATGCCTTCCATCCAGGTGCTCTACCGAAAAACGCGGGATGTGGCCTTTGATATCATGGCGGTAAGCGTGGCGGAAACCAGGGCTACCGTGACCGACTTCCTCAAGAATAATCCGTCCTACACCTACCCCATGTACCTCGACGAAAGTGGTGCCGCATCGGCGCCGTTCGCCGGCCGGGGTATTCCGACGACCTTCCTCCTGGACAAGCAGGGTAACGCCATCGCCGGCTTGATCGGGAGCCGGATGTACGATGGGCCCGAAGTCATCGGCATCATCCGCGAGCTGGCCGAACGCCTGCCGTGAACCAGATTACCGTTTTTGTAGCCTTCGGCGCCGGCCTGCTGTCGTTCCTGTCGCCCTGCGTCCTGCCCCTAATCCCTGGCTACCTGTCGTTCATCAGCGGCCGGGAAGCTTCCGAATTACGCGATGGCACCAGACGGGCCGGCGTGTTCTTTCGTACACTGTTCTTCGTATTCGGTTTTTCTGTCGTGTTCGTCGGGCTTGGGCTGGTGTTTTCAGGGAGCGGAATGCTGTTCGCAGGTCGAGCCACCCGCTGGATAACCATGGCGGCGGGTCTGATCATCGTCCTGTTCGGGCTCAATATGCTATTCGATTTCATCAAGATACTGAATCGTGAAGCACGCGCACATGTAATTTCAAAACCCGCTGGCGCGATCGGGGCGTTTACCGTCGGCATGGCCTTCGGGGCGGGATGGACACCGTGCATCGGCCCCATCCTGGCGTCCATCCTGCTGGTGGCCGCGCGGAGCGGCACGACCGCCGAGGCCGTCCTGCTGCTGGCGGTATATTCCTTCGGTCTGGCAGTGCCATTCCTGCTGGCAGGGCTCTTCTTCGAGAGGTTATCGCCGCTGATGGCTTGGTTCAAGCAACGCGGTCGCCAGGTGCGCATGGCCTCGGGAATCCTGCTGGTCGCACTCGGTCTGGCCATGTCGCTGGGCAGGCTTACCGCCCTCAATGCCGTATTCCCGCGATGGGGCGTTGCGCTCAACGCATTCCTGGCACGCGATCCGACCGGAGCCACTATAGCGGGAGTGCTGTTCTGGGTCTTTGTCGCCGCAGCGATCGCGGCAGTCCCATTGATCAGGAAAAACCGATTCGCGACCTGCTGGCGCATCGCCCTACTTGGGGTGCTTTCCATAATCATCGCGATGGAGGCGTTGGGCATCGTTTCAATTGTCAAGATCGCGGCGGGATGGCTGTTGTTTCAGGGAGTCTGACAGATTATTGAAATTGGCTCATTACTCGAACAACCTTGGCATTTTCCACAAACTCAATGGTTTGCGCGCCGATAGACCGGGAATACCACTCAGGCCGTTCCAGCCTTGAACGAACGCCTGAAGCGATGACGTCTGATCCGCTCGAACCAGACGACAATCAACGCGATAGCGAGTCTGGGTATGATCAACCAAAACAGGGAAAATCCCAGTACGAGAAAAAGCGACGTATCCTCGAACAACCCGTGATCCATCGCCGCATGGTGGTTGAACAGGTCCGCCTCCTGTTTCTTCATCTCGCCTTCCTTGATCCTGGCGCTGAGTATACGCGAGCTCGATGCGTAGCTGGACAGGAAGCCAACCATCCATGGGTAGGCGTCCCGGGATGGCAAGCCGAAAATCCATATGAAGGGCGAGAGCACACGAGCCGCGCGTTCGATCAGGCCGAATTCCTGTAATAGCGACCTGGCGAGCGCCAGGATGAACAGCAGTATCGCCAGGCCGCCAACGAGCCGTGCCGTTTCCGGCGCCCAGGCCGCAATAACCTCGGACAGCGTACCGCCGGACAGTCTTGCAGCTCCGGGAACCCAGTCGGCGGACGCCGGCAGGACGCGATGCATTGCGAATGCAGCGGCGAGGGCCCAACCGATCCTGAGCACGATCATTTTGGTAGCGGAGGAACCTGTCCGCCTCATCAGCGCGGACTCGTAGGCCAAACTGTGGGCGATCAGGCACATGACCGCGACGATGGCAGCCTCACGTTGAGAAAGTACGAGCGCGACCAGGGCGCCTATGGCGGCATACAGATTCAGGAAAGCCGAGGTGACAAGGACGACGACAGAGACGCCCGACAAGCCGATGACTGCGGTCACCGGATCGGCCAACGCGCCCAGTTTCTGCAGAAGCCCGGTCCAGGACAGGACCGCCACGGCCAACGAGGCAGCAGTCATGGACACAGCAAGAAGAATCGCACTTTTAAGGCCCAAGCCGGCACCCCGCCAAAGGGCGGAAAGGATGCGGTCGGGTACGGTTCGGGTATTGTTCATCGCCGGGGCATTGTCCCCGCTCGGACCTCCGATGTCAAGCGCACCAGGTGGTTCGCGTGACTACAGGGTAACGACCAAACCTTCGCGAGCGGCGTCCAATGCCATGGCAGCACGCCCTCTGAGCTTTGCCTGGTAGAACAATTCCAGTTCCTGCAGCTCAGTATCGCCGCGATTGGGATCATGATGAAACAGGAGCAAATGCTTGACCCCGCAACGATTGGCAGCATTTATCGCATATTCGAAAGACGAATGCCCCCAACCCTGCTTGCCGGCCTGGAATTCCTTGGCCGTATACTGGGTATCATGAACGAGGAGGTCGACGCCGCGATAGAATGACTCGATTCGCGCGTTCTCCTCCCTGGCAGCCAAATTACCCTCCTCCGCCACCGCAGCATCGTAATCAGGATGCGCCGGATCGGTAGGAAACAGGTTGGCAAACGGTTCGTGGTCGTACGCCGTGGCGAAGACCTTGCCCTCGTATTCGATCCGGTAGCCCAGGCATAACACGGGATGGTTCAAGTACTTCGTACTGATCTTCACACCGTCGCCCAAGTCCAGTTGCGTTTCCTTGAGGCTCTCATACGAAATTTTCGCGGCTAATTCGTCCTGACGCACGGGCCAGTACCGATAGGACAGCTGAGTCCCGATGATCTGCTCGAGGGTCTCGTCCTCGAAATTCACGGGGCCGCGGATCCGGAGCTTG
>SPCK01000459.1 GCA_004525355.1 Spirochaetales bacterium | reverse complement strand
TTCGCCATCAATGTTGAAGGCGGCTATTACGGCGGATGGGGCGGCGGCCTGATCGGTTTCCTGTTCAAACTCTAGTTCAATGTAGCGGTTCCGTCCTTGTAGATATGCCGTCCCTCCGGCATCACCGGGGGGACGGCATTTTCAGGTCCTGGACGTTCAAACAGGGTGTTGAAATAGTGAGCGACTAGTACAGCATCCTGCTGAGCGCCCCGATGGCGGCGCGGTACATAGCCTCGAGACCAGAGTTTGTATCATCGGAAAGGAAGTCAGGTTTCCATTCCGGTTCGGCCAGGCTGTCGCTGACGGTGAAGCATGCGGACAAGGGAACCTTGCGGAAGGTGGCCACGGCGAACAGAGCGGCAGCTTCCATTTCCACAACGACGGCTCCCTCGGCTACGTGCTCGGCCATCTCGCCCCGGGTTTCCCGGTAGATGGCGTCGGTGGTCCACGTTATGCCCCGCCTGTGTGATAGGCCGGCGTCATCCATGGCGCGACTCATGGCATCAGTCTGTCCGGCATCGGGGTGCGCCTCCCGTCCTTCGGGCAGGTAATGATAGGACAGGCCCTCGTCGCGCAACGCTCCCGAGCACAGGACCACGTCGCCAGGGAACAGGCCCTTGACCAGGCCGCCAGCGGTGCCAATCGATACGAAGGAACCAGCGCCAAAGGCGATCAGCTCCTCGAGCATTACCGCGGCAGCTGGAGCGCCAACGCCAAAGCGACCGGCGATGGCGATCCTCCCACCTGTTTCTTGCAGGTAGGCCAGGTGGCCGCCGAAGTATCCTTCGTGAAAGCGTACGGCATGGTGGTTCACCACAAAGTCGAATAGGGTCTTCTGATAGCACAGGATGACGCCCGCAGGCGCTGGTTGATCGTCGGGAAGCTGTTTCTGCCTCTTGATGTACGACAGGAAATCAGCGGGGGTAAAGAGTGACGGTTCGTCGTACTTGGAGAGGTAAAGGGGTACGGACATGGGCGACTCCTGCTTCGGGGCGGTGTACGCGCAGGAGTATACGCTATGGCGCAGGCAGAAGAAAGCCTTGATGCTCAGGCTGTGATTACGCCATAATAGGATGAAAGCGGCCCGTGCGCCGTGTCGGAAATGCCGCGTTTTTTGCCCGGGGGAGTTCATTCATGCGTTCGGTATGCATTTACCTGGTTTTCGTCACTCTGGGTTTTTCAGTTTTCGCCCAGGAATCCGATATTTATCCTCAGACACCTGAAGCGCCCGCTCTGCCACCGCTTTCAGCGCAGCAAACTCCCGCAAGCCCCGTGCAGGCGGCGCCGAGCGTCCCGAAACCCGACGCGTTGTTGCTATACAATCAGGGCCGCAACCTGGAATCCACCGGAAGGGTCTCCGAGGCCAATGCGAAATACCAACAGTCCATCGTGGTATGCAACGCCGAACTTGTATCTGATCCCACCCGGATGGATGCTTACACGGTAAAGAGCTGGAGTCTTTTCAGGCTCGGCCGGTATCGGGAAGTTACCACTGTCGGCAATGCCGCACTTCGCATGAAATTCGATCCGCGCATCGTCGAGGTGATAGGCGAGGCCTACTTCTACCTGGGCGACGATGCGTCGGCGCTCAAGAACCTCCAGCGCTATATCGAGAATGTGGGAGAATACGCTGACCGGGTTCCAACGGCGTATTTCTACATGGCAGAGAGCTACCTCAGGCAGAAACGCTTCGACCATGCCGACATCGCGTACGGCATGGCTGTGTACCGGGAACCGAATATGGCCCGGTGGTGGTACCGCTACGGCGGGACTGCCGAGGCGCTGGGCCAATACGCCCGAGCGTACGACCTCTACGGCCGGGCGCTCAGGCTCAGTCCCGGCATGCAGGAAGCCTTGGACGCCCAGGCACGGGTCAAGGCGCGTCTCTGAACCGGTACCATTTGGACGATTCCTCCCTTGCGGCGACGAACCGGATGTCGTACCATATCCGTATGGCCGTAATCCACTACATCGAACTGTTGCCCTTCAGGGAATCAGCCTCTGCCTGCGGAGAATGCTGCGACTACATCTGCAAGATGAGCCTGCGGGGCAGTCTGAGCATGGACAACGCCCAGGAGACTGCCGTGTTACTCCAGACGCTCATGGACGGCGGCATACGGCGTTTTATCATCAATATGGAAAACCTGAATTATGTCGATTCAACAGGGATCGGCACGATCATCAAGATAAAGAAAACCCTCATCCATGTCGGCGGCGAACTGGTGCTGTTCAGCGTTCCGCCGAAGGTGAATGACGTATTCGAGCTCGTGAACCTCAAGGAATT
>SPCK01000482.1 GCA_004525355.1 Spirochaetales bacterium | reverse complement strand
CATGCTGTACGAGCGCGACGGCCCATGGGTGGATATCGAAGCCATAGCGACCGGCGATTTCATCATCGGGCGGCCCTTCCTGAACGGCAAGGCCGGTTGGAACACGCCGCAAGCCGACAAGGCGGACAAGGAAGCCTGGGCCGCCTACCAGAAACTGGTAAAGGAACGTACTCCCGTCAGGATAGAGATCAGCAGAGACAATGGACGGAGCTTCCAGGAGGCCAAGGGAACGGCTGACTTCAAATATCGTCTGGAAACTCAGGAATATCCCAATGGCGAGCTCAGGCTGATAATCCGGGCGACCTTCGCCAACGGCCAAACCTCGGTACGCAAGCGCATTGTGACCCTGGACACCAAGCCGCCGGCTGTCGCCATCGTACGACCAGGTGAGAACGGACGGTTCAACGGGATCATCCCAATAGAGGGCACGGCTTCCGACGAGAACGGGTTGTCCGCCGTCGAGGTGACCGTTCGTTCGGGAGACAAGGCCTCGTACGTGGTTCCCGGCTTCATTCAGGGCTCGTTCCTGGATGTGCATATGCTGGGCGCGACCCGGTTCGAGTTGGGGCTCGGCCTGTCGTTCTTTGATGACAACGTCAAGCTTCAGCTGAACTTTGGCCAGGGATTCGATGCGCAGCCCAGTTGGACCAATCTTCTCGGTATCGCCTCCTCTGATACTCTCTCATCGGAGTTGTCGCGTTTCAGCGGGTATGTACTTGGCTTCAAGCTGCTGGCCAACCTGGCTTACCTGCCCTTCGGGTATTTCCTGGGGCCGGATTGGGATTTCTTTTCGATGTCGTTTGCCATGGGGGCGACCTTTACCTACTTCTCGCAGAGCAACGACCTCGGCATGATCCTGTCCCCGCCTGACGGCAAGTACATGGTTCTCTCGGGTATCATCGGGCAGTGGGAGTTTGCCAAGTTCGAATTCGATACTACCTTCATGAAATCTGTGGGCCTGTACCTGGAAGGCGGCTTGATATTCATACCATCCGAAGCGTCGACCAGCCTTGACGAGTTCATTCGAATCAACCTGGCCTTCGGCTTGCGCGTCGGTTTGTTCTGAGCCTTGTATCTGATACATGGGCTGTCGGGAACCGGACCGACAGCCTTTTACCCGGATGGCGACAGCTGTCCTTGACGGCCGGAATTGGCGAATGAGGTATTCATTTGTGATATCGCGTTTTTGGAAATAGAACCATGCCATCACCGTGACGGAGGATCAATTTGAAGCGAAGTCCAAGGATTCTCGTCGCGCTGGAAGCCGTGAGCCAGCGGGTAAAAGCGGTAAAGATTCTTGAAGAGCAGGGATTCGGCGTCTTGCAGGCGGAAGACCTCGCGGCCTTCGACGCTGCCAAAGTTGATGCCGACGCCGTGCTCATCGATGTCGACTTCGCCGGGGGAGCAGTGGCAGACTGGCTTTTACTCTGGCCGGTTCCCGTTGTCCTGGTCGCCAATTCGGACGAGAACCCGCGGCGGCTCGCGAATCTCTACGCTGACGAAGCCAGCTCTTTCGTCCTCAGGGACGTTGAAGACCGGTGGTACGGCCACATTCCTCCGTTGTTGCACAAGGCCATCGCCATACGGGAAAGCCTTGACCGGCGGAATTCGAACATCATCCGCGCCGAGAGCAGCTACCAGAATCTACTGCGGGTCATCCCCGATATCGTGTACGTGCTCGACGGCGACGGCTGTTTTACCTATCTCAATGACGCCGTTACCCAGTTGGGCTGGAAGCCGGCGGAACTGGTCGGCAGGCACTTCGCCGAGATCGTGCACCCTGACGACTTTCCCGAAGTCAGCCGGATCCTGGTCCTGAACCGTTGCCATGGCCAGATCACCGGTCCAGAATCCGCCCCGAAATTATTCGACGAACGGCGCACCGGAGATCGCAGGACCAAGGATCTCGTCGTCCGGCTCAGGCACAAATACCATTGCGAATGGACAACGAAGCGCGTGGACTCGTGGGGCGAAGTGGCTGCGCTCGGCGTGAACCTGCCGGAGTTCCAAAGCCAGGGAATTGGAACCGTGGGCGTCATACGGGATATCAGTGAACGGCGCCAGAACGAGCGGGAGATGCGACTCAAACTGGAATCGAAGGATCTGCACATCAAGGAGATCCATCATCGGGCAAAGAACAACCT
>SPCK01000487.1 GCA_004525355.1 Spirochaetales bacterium | reverse complement strand
ATCGTCAATGATGTGGAAGTGGATTCTCGTTTCTACGGAGATATTTCCAAGTCAATCGGATTCCCCACGTACAGCATTCTTGCCGTACCCATGTCCGTGCGCGGAAGCTGCGTGGGCGTCCTTGAAATCATCAATAAAAAAGGCATGAAGTATTTCACGCAAATCGACCTGCAATGGCTGGAAATATTCGCCGTACAGGCTGCGATCGCGATCGAGAATGCCCGCTATCTCGAGAAGACCCGCGAAGAGCTGGGATACCTCCGTGACCAGATATCCGGTGAGCAAGGGTATCACGTCATGATAGCCAACAGTCCGGACGTAATTGAAAAGCTGGAATTGATAGACCGGGTGGCGAAGACGGATTCATCCGTCTTGATCCTTGGCGAGAGCGGTGTGGGCAAGGAACTTTTCGCGGAACAGGTGCATCTCAAGAGCCCGAGAAAAGGCAAACCCTTCGTAAGAGTCAATTGCGCAGCGTTGCCGGAAGGACTCCTGGAAAGCGAGCTCTTCGGCCACGTCAAGGGAGCCTTCACCGACGCGGTCCAGAACCGCAAGGGGCGCTTCGAGCTCGCTGACGGCGGCACCATTTTTCTTGACGAGATCGGCGACTTGCCACTCAAACTCCAGGCCAAGCTGTTGCGCGTCCTTCAACAGAAGACTTTTGAACGGGTAGGGTCGAGCGACACCGTAAGCGTAGATGTACGTATCGTCGCTGCTACCAATCGTGACATCGATACCCTGGTAAAAAAAGGTGAATTTCGTAGTGATCTGTACTATCGCCTCAATGTTCTGCCTGTATACGTACCGCCGCTTCGTCAGCGCAAGGACGACATCCCGGTACTCGCTGATTTCTTTCTCAAGCGTTTTTGCCGCGAGACGAAAAAACAATTGTCCGGTTTTACCGACGCTGCGATGGACCTGATGCTTTCCTATCCTTGGCCGGGCAATGTAAGGGAGCTGGAGAACGCTATCGAGCGAGCCGTCGTCATTGCCAAGGAAAAGACCATAAGCGCCAGGGATCTCCTCATCGGCTCCGGTGGCTCGGACCATGACGAGTATCGCGGCAAGAGCCTCAAGGAAGGTTTGAACATCTTCAAGAAACATTTCATAGCCAACGCACTCGAAGAAAGCAACTGGAAGCAGACCGAAACCGCAAAAGTACTTGATATTCAACGAACCTACCTGTCGCGGCTGATAAAAGAGCTCGGCATAGCATCCTCCAAGGAGTAACAACGATATGAGCGTCAAAAATCAAGGGACGCCGGCCGCAAGCCAGACCCGTCCCGAGGAAAAGGCACATTTTCCCGAGCGCCTCAATGATTTCATGAGGGCCAATCGAATAGCGATCCTGACGTTCATCGTCCTGATCGTAATCGCGGTCGCCGCTCTCGGCATCGCTGCCTTCATCACCCAGGACCGCTTGGCGAAGTCCACGATTGCCTTGGAGACCCTGGAGTCCAATTACGATGCGTGGACAGCCATTTCGGAAGACCAGAGGCCCGGCCAGAGCGCCGCGATTCTGTCAGAAGCCGATGCGCTGATTTCCAGGTATTCCCGCGAATATGCTGCCCAGAGAGCCCGAATCCTCAAGGGGCTGGTACTGTACGAGCTCAAAGACTACGCAGGAGCCGAGGATGCCTACCTGGGTGTATCCCTCGCCGTACCTGAATCCCACTTGGCTCCCGTAGCGCTTGCCAATGCGGCGGCCATGGCTGAGGAACGCGGTGACACGGAAGCGGCGCTCGCCCATCTAATCGAAGCCGAGAATTCCTATCCCGGAGCCCCGGGAGCGGGCAGGGTGTCTTTTTCCATCGGCCGTATCTATGAAGAAACCAGGCAATTTGACAAGGCTATGGCAGCATACGGACGCTTGGTCGCCCTCGGCAACGAAAGCGATTGGACAAAGCTGGCTCACGACCGTATAATCTACTTGAGGTCGCTCGGACTGGCAAAGTAACGTCAATGCGACGATGTCGGCCCGGCCTTTCGGCCGGGCTTTTTTTAATTGCGATCGGAGGCTCCCAATGCCCAAAAAACGTGCCAGGATACTGGAAGCCAAGTGGTTTTCGTTCGTGATAGCCGCCCTGATAATTGGGCT
>SPCK01000437.1 GCA_004525355.1 Spirochaetales bacterium | reverse complement strand
GTAAACGTCCGGTCAACCCATCTACCTGAGCGGCAGCCGATGTCATAGCATGGGGCCCATCAAGACACAAGGAGGTCGAGATGGACGGAATGCATGACGTGGCGGAGCGGCGGCTGACGGCGGCGGAGTGGGAGAAGCACTTTGAGGAGCAACCGGCCAGTGGGAAGCGGGTGAACGCGTATTGTCGCGAGCAGGGGCTGACGACGCACAAGTTCTACTACTGGCGGGCGCGACTGCGCGGCCGCGGCCCAGAGCCAGGACGGCGTGGCTTTGTGGAATGCCGGATGCCGGAAGCCTCGCTGAGCAGTACGGTCGTTCTGGAATGTCGGGGCGGATATCGGTTGCATATCGGGGCCGGGTTCGACGAGGGGACGCTGAAGCGCGTACTGGGAGTGCTGGCGGGATGCTGAGCATGGTGCGATCGGCACGGCGGGTGTTCCTCTACGGTGCCGCCTGCGATATGCGACGGAGCTTTGATCGTCTGGCGGCGATGGTGGTGGAAGGCCTGCGGCAAGATCCGCTCAGCGGAGACTGGTTCATTTTCTGCAACCGGACTCGCGATCGCGTGAAGATCCTGGCGTGGGATGAGGACGGGTACGCGATCTGGTACAAGCGGCTGGAAGAGGGTCGCTTCGTTCTGCCGGCGATGACTGGGGATGCGCCCGTGACGTTGGATTGGACGGGGTTGGCGATGCTGCTGGACGGAGTGGAAGCGACCGTGGTGCGTCGGAGTAAACGCTATGATTTGATTCGAAAAGAATCTTCGCTCTGTTCTAATAAACTGCGGGCTGTTGACGTTTGTATAGATGATGAGCAACGCCACACAGAACCGCAAGATGCAAGCGATGGCCGAACAGATTCTCGTGCTGTCGGAGCAGGTGGCGAGTCACCAGGCGACGATCGAGAAACAGCAGCGGTACATCACGCAACTGCTGGAGCGCCTCTACGGCAAGAAGAGTGAGCGGTTCGATCCCAATCAACTGCGATTTGACGGGATGGAGATCGAGGCCATGGATCAAGCGGCCGCGAGCGCCGAGGGCTCCGCCGAGGAGGGGGACCCTGCGGCGCTGGCGCCGGAGCCTCAACCCGCCCGGAAGCCGCGTGGATACAACCGCCTGCCACCGCCGGAACATCTTGAACGCAACGAGATCGTCCGGGATCTGCCGCCGGAAGAAAAGCAATGCAAGGAGTGCGGCGAGGCGCTTCCCTTTATCGGCGAGGATGTCACCGAACGGCTGGACTGCACGCCGATGACGCTGTTTGTGAATCGGTATATCACGAAGAAGTACGGCGAATGCACCTGCGGCCAGGGATCCTGCGGGGTCAAGACAGCGCCGGTGGAGCACGCGCTGATCGAGAAGTGCAGCGCAGAGCCCGGCGTGATCGCTACGACGCTGGTTCATAAGTTCTTCGATCATCTGCCCTTCTATCGCCAGGAGTACATGTTTCAGCGGTATGGAGTGGATCTCTCCCGGAAGACGATGTGGGATTGGGAATGGAACGTGAGCGAGGGGCTCCTGCCGCTGTATGAGCTCATGAAGGCCGAAGCGTTATCCCCGGGGATTGCGCTGTCGGATGATACGCCGGTGAAGATGGTGCTTGAGAGCGGAGGTTCCCGAGAAGCCCGGATCTGGGTGTGTCTGGGCGGGGAGGCCTTCGAGTATTGCGTGTATGAGTTTACCCTGAACCGCAGTCAGGATGGGCCGAAAGAATTCTTCAAGGCCTACAAGGGCACGTTGGTGTCGGATGCGTATGCCGGCTATGAGCCGCTCTACGAGGCGAATCACGACATCCTTCCGTCCGGCTGCTGGACTCACACGCGGCGCTATTTCCACAAAGCGTTGCCCTCGGCTCCGCAGCCGGCGGCAGAAATGATCGCGCTGATCCGGGGCCTGTACACGGTGGAGCGTCAGGCCGTTGATTTGAGTCCGGCGGATCGTCTGGGCTTGCGACAGCAGGAAGCGGTGCCGCAGATGAAAATGATCGAAGAATGGGTCGACGGGCACCAGAACGCCTGGCTACCGAAATCCCCCATGGGTGAGGCCCAGACCTATATCACCAATCAATGGCAACGGCTTCAGGTCTATCTGACCGACGGCCGGGTTCCCATCGACAATAATGCCGCCGAACGGGCCATGCGGCCGTGGGCGATCGGCCGAAAGAACTGGATGTTCTTCTTCAGCGAGCGGGGCGGACGGGCCGGGGCGGTCATCATGAGTTTCCTGCAGACATGCCGACTTCAAGGCATCGAGCCGTGGCACTACATGAAGGACATCATCTCACGCATCGCCGGGCATCCCAGCTCCCAGCTCCGCGACCTGCTGCCTCATGTCTGGAAGCAGGCCCACCCCGGCGCCGTCATCCATACGCCCGCCTGAGCCCAATGGCTGGATCGGACGTTTAC
>SPCK01000086.1 GCA_004525355.1 Spirochaetales bacterium | reverse complement strand
CGATATGAATCATATCCCCTGATATCGCCGTTGCCGATAACGGGAACGGGTATCGTGGCGGCCAGGGCACGGATTGTAGACCATTTTGCCGTACGGCGGAATTTCTGGTCCTTCAGTCGGGGATGCAGAACAATGTAATCGAGTCCAGCATCCGCGAGGCCCAGGCAGAATTCAGCCAGGCGCTCCGGTTCTTCTTCATAGCCGAGTCTCAGCTTCGCGGACAGCGAGATGCCTTGAGCCTCGCTTCGTACCGCCGCCACCATGGCCGCAGCGCCCCTGGCGTCCTTCATCCAGCTGACGCCGCCCCCGGCCTTCTCGATGTGCGGAGCCGCGCAGCCGAAATTCAAGTCGATTCCGCCCACGGGAGTATCCTCTGCCGCCCGTTGACCGACCAGCTTGCGTACGGCGTCCGCCATGCGCGGTGTATCCGGCGAGTAGAACTGGATGACGGTCCGCACGGGCTCAGGCAAGGGGTCCAGAAACCATGCGTCATACGCCGCTCCTGAAAGATAGGCTGGCGCGCCGGCCATTTCAGTGTAGTAGCGGTCGCAGCCGCCGAACGAGGTTATCAGCTCTCGCAGAGGGCGATGGGACAGCTCAACCATGGGAGCCAGGAGGAGTGCCTTCGAAGGTAGACAATGCATCGGCGGGACTATACCCTCCCGCAGGGCGCTGCTTCAAGGTGCCTGATCGTTGTCGCGAAGTATCTGGAGGGCGATTGACTCCCGACCCGCTTTCGAGGTATAACCCCACAATGCGTATACCACCCGCGGTCCGTCAGGCCTGACCTCGGGAAACGATACTACCGGCCATAGCGCCTTCGCGCGGACAAGGCCATCCGGCCGGTCCTGCCGTCCGATGATAATTCCAGGAGGAATTCGTGAGCGTAAAAATCAGGCTCAAGAAATTCGGCGCCAAGAAGCGCCCTTATTACCGCATCGTCGTACTCGACTCCCGCCAGCCTCGTGACGGCAAGACCATTGACGAGCTGGGCATTTACCATCCCGTCGAGGCTGAAGGCAAGCAGCTCCGCATCAATGAGGAGAAGGCTCGCGCGTGGCTCGCCAAGGGCGCCCTGCCCAGCGACACCGTTCGCGGCTTGTTCAACAAGCAGAACATCCAGCTGGTATAACAGCCTCGTACACTATTCGGGGAGGCCCGTTCGGGGAGGCCCGTCGCTTTCCCGAATGAAGACGCAATCGAAAGGAGCGGTCCATGGAGCGCGACCTCGTAGAATATATCGCCAAGTCGCTCGTGGACGATCCGGCCGGCGTGTCCGTCAATGAAGTGGATACCGACGAAGCCACCGTTATCGAACTCCGGGTTTCCCAGGACGATATCGGCAAAGTAATTGGCAAACGCGGCCGCATCGCCAAGGCCATCCGCACCCTCCTGTCCGCCGCGGCGACACGCGGAGGCAAGGACGTACGCCTGTCCATACTGGACTGACATGGACGAGCTTGCCGTCGGTCGCCTGGGCGCCCCCCACGGGTTGGATGGGTGCCTCAAGGTAACATCGTACTCCGGAGAGATCGAGCACCTCCTGACGCTGAAGGTCGTAGACCTGAGGAAAGCCGGGTCCGCCCTTTCGCTGGATGTAGAGGACGTATCGTCCCACGGCGAAGGCGTCCTCATGAAGTTCCGCGGATATGACAGTCCCGAGGCTGCCAAAGCCTTGGCCGGTTACGAGATATGGGTGCCCCGCGACAAGGCAACTCCCCTGGAAGATGACGAATACTACTACGGCGACCTGGTAGGGTGTACCCTTCAGCATGACGGTACCCCGATGGCCAGGGTCGAGGCGGTGTGTGACACCGGAGGCGGCCAACTGCTCGAGGTCGTCCTGCCCGACGGCAAATCGGCCTATGTCCCGTTTCGCAATGAATTCGTGGGAGCGGTCGATATCGGAGGCAAGCGGATCGAATTGATCGCTCCGTGGATCCTCGAATGACCTGTCGTTGAATGAATATCACCATACTATCGCTGTTTCCGGAAATACTCAGGGGCTTTTTTGAGAGCTCCATCATGGCCCGCGCGGTGGAGCGAGGCTTGGTCAGCTACACGTTGACCGATATTCGGGACTACGCTACCGACAAGCATCGCAAGTGCGACGACGAGCTGTTCGGCGGCGGACCGGGCATGCTGATGAAACCCGAGCCCCTTTCGGCTGCCCTGGAAGCGGCAGGGGCCCGACAGGCGCGGGTAGTATACGTCAGTCCCGGTGGCAGGCTGTTCAACCAAGCCTACGCGGGAGAACTGGCGCATGAGGAGCGACTGATTCTGTTATGCGGCAGGTACGAAGGAATCGACCAGCGCGTCATCGATACGTATGTCACCGACGAGGTGAGCATCGGCGATTACGTACTGTCATCGGGCGAGGTGGCGGCGATGGTCCTTGTCGACGCGATCTACCGCCTGATACCCGGCGTCATCACCGGCGAGTCGCTGGAGGAAGAAAGCTTCGAAGGCGGGCTCCTCGAGTACCCCCAGTATACACGCCCGGCGCTTTATGATAGTATGACCGTCCCGGACGTTCTCGTCTCGGGGCACCACGCGAACATCGCCAGATGGCGTTTCAAGAAACGGCTCGAAAAGACCTTGTTGTACCGTCCCGATCTGCTCCAGGGCAAGGGACTCGAGGGAGATCTTCGGGCCCTGATCAAGGAATTGACGGAACAGGGGGGAGAATAAATGGACCTTATCAGGAAGATCACCGCCGAACAGGCTAAGGAACTCCCGGACGTGCAGGCAGGCGACACCGTGCGCGTGCACTTCAAGATCGTTGAAGGCAAGACCGAACGCATCCAGATCTACGAGGGGCTGGTCATAGCCCTCAAAAACGCCGGTATTTCCAAGACGTTCATGGTACGCAAGAATTCCTACGGCGTCGGCGTGGAACGTGTGTTTCCCATGCACTCGCCGCGCATCGAAAAAATTGAAGTGATTCGCTATGGCAAGGTTCGCCGCGGCAAGCTGTACTATATCCGCGAAAAGATTGGCAAGAAGGCCAAGATCAAGGAACTGCTGGGTGGTCGCAAGCCTCCCGTTCGTTCCCAGGCTACCCAGGGCTGACAGGGGCTCGTGCGTATTCAGGGTGCAGACCCGGTACACAATATTTCGCGAATCGAAGGCGTCGGATCGGGTATAAAACCCGGAACCGGCGCCTTTGTATTAATTCGGGCTGAAGGGCGCCTTCCCGGGGGTTTTTGGTCCGTCCTGGTGGACGGGGAACGCCTCACGGCCCGGCTTGACCGGCCGCTTCAGCCAGGAGCGGTCTATGGCGGGATCATGTCGGCCGACGGGAAAGCCATCAAAGCCTCCGGGCCGGCCCTTTCCTCGCGGATTACCGATCTACTTACCTCCTATAACCTGCCAAACGATAAAGCCTCCTACCTCGCCGTGGCTGCGCTCATGGGCGAAGGCCTGTCGCTGAGTCCGGAGAACATTCGAATTCTTCGTCGCACCCTGTCCAAGAGCGTTGACGCGGAGCGCGCTCGCCTCGCTGCTCGCGCACTCGCCGCGGGACTGGACCCCGAGGATCCGCTGGCCGACAGGATACTTGCCGTAGGTCAGGGAGGCCAAGGGAATATGGGGCCGGGTGGAGACGACGCGCGCGACCGGCCTGGCGACAGCCAGGAGCGCGGCGCCAGTAAAAAAGTGGCCAAGCCCGATCGACCAGGAAACGTTGAAGATCCTGACGACGAGTTGGAAACGGCGCTCAAGGGCGCCATCTCGGCAGCCTTGTCCGACGGGGACTTGCGGTCGCTCGCCGCCCCTGGGCCGGACGGAAAAGGCTGGTTGTACGCTCCCTTTGAACTCTCCGATGGTGGCGTTGATTTTTCCGGTTTTTTCCGTATACTTTTTAACTATTCCAGTGGAAGTACCGAGAAACTGGTGGTCGACATTCGTTCTGGCCCAAGCCGACGGCTACTGGCGTTGAGCGGAAACGGCGAACGTGTTTCCGTGCGTCTGGCCTCGGCTGACGAACGGGAGCGGAAGGCGTTCGGCGTCCTGTATCCCGATGGGTCCATCGGCGAGCTGGACGAACTCGATCCTGGCGGAGAGTTGTACTCCCCGGTGGACGACGATGTCTGAGCGTCGCGATCCGAAGGAGCGCAGGAATGCAGTCGCCCTTCGTTATGATGAGAGCCTTCCGGCCCCCATCATCATTGCCAATCTGTCGGGGAGAGCCGTCGAGCGAGCCTTGGACTTGGCCAAGGAAGCAGGCGTGCCGATTGTTCGCGATCCGGCAGTAACGACTGCCTTGCTTCCTCTGGAGGTCGGGCAGCTGGTGCCTCCGGAATACTGGCGTATCGTTGCAGATGTTTTCGTTATTATAAGGAAAGTACGAGCATGAAAAAGAAGTATCCTGTTGACAAGATTAAATCTGGCACCACATTTACCGCGGATGCCTATATGGACGCGGACAATCTTCTGGTACCCGCAGGCGTGCCGGTCAGGGCCAAGGACCTGGACAGCTTGAAACAGTGGGGTATCACGTACGTATACAGCGAAGGTTCCCAGGTAGAACCCGAGGCCCACAAGAAAGAGGCCACACACGCAAAACGCGGACTTGCCGCATTCGTTGATCACAAGCTGTACAGCGAGTACGCGGATATGGTCGACAGGCTCAAAGCAATCATGGACAAGATCTCGCTGGCCGAAAAGATCGAGGCGAAAACGGTCGATCGACTGGCACAGGACGTGCTTGCCATGGTACGGATACGGGACTCGCAGATCGTTTCCGCGATTCTGTCAGCCGACGTGCATGGCTACGATCTTGCGCGCGCCGGGATCAACTGCTCCATACTCTCGGTCATCATGGGACAGACCCTGAAACTACCCGCGCATCGTCTGACGCACCTGGCTGCCGGAGCGATGCTTCACGATGTTGGGATGCTCAGGATTCCCGAGGTAATCGTCAAGAAAAAAGGATCGCTGAGCCCGGAGGAAGCGCAGAAAATGCACGCCCATCCGTTATTGTCATACCGGATCATTACGCGGGAATTACAATATCCGGATGACGTGGGGCTTATCGGCCTCCAGCACCACGAACGCTGGGATGGTGGTGGCTATCCACGCCGGAGTGCGGGGGCCGATATCGATATCCTGGCCCGTATCGCTTCCGTCGCCGATGCTTTCGAGGCCATGGTAAGCCATAAGCCGTACCGCAACTCCATGATTGGCTACGCCGCCATGAAAAATCTGCTGTCGGACAATTCACGCCGCTTCGATCCGGACGTCCTCAAGGCCTTTATCAGGAGCATGGGGATCTACCCGATCGGTTCCCTGGTGGTACTGAACAATGCGGCCATAGCGAGAGTCCTGGAGACGCATGCGGACGCGCCCCTACGCCCCAAGATCAAGATCATCGTTGACGAATTCGGTAAGCACTTCAAGGACGACACCGGGGAACAGCTTGATCTCCTTTCCGAGAAGACGCTGTTCATCGCGCGGGCCATCGATCCCAAGGAACTTGAAGCTGCGCCGTGAAAGCGCAGGATCTTTCCGGACCCGTCACGAAAACGGCTTCGGGACGCTTGGCTGAAAACACGGCAGCCGCATGGCTGGAGTCGTCGGGGTGGCGCCTGGTGGCGCGAAACTGGCGAAAAGGTCCTGGCGAGATCGATATCGTGGCTACGCGGGGCGGCGAGCTGGCCTTCGTCGAGGTCAAGCGGGTGGACGCGTTCGGGGTCGAGGCCCTCTCTGCGAGCGTGGGCCCGGTTAAACGCAGGCGAATCGTCGAAACGGCTAAACTATTCCTCGTTTATCATCGAGAATTTGAACTGATGGCGCCCCGCTTCGACGTCATCGCCATACGCGGCGATGCAATTATCCGGTACCTCGAGCGCGCTTTCTCGGAGCATACATGACAGCTAACGGCCCGGCAGGGCGAGAAACCGACAGGCTTGAAGAACTCAAGAGAAAAGTGCATGATGAAGCATACATCGCCGGGGCTATCCTGCGTATCGCGCAGGTTATGAGCGCCGAGATCATGGACGGTTATGGAGCGATAAATGGCGGACGGCAACAAGGATTCCAGAAGACGTTTCGGACGCAGGGGTCGTGACAAGGTCGATCATCGAGAAGAACCACGGCCGCCGCGCCCGGAAACCCCGCCGATGGAATGCTCCATTTGCGGCAAACAGATCTTCGACCTGTCCAGCGCCATGTCAGGCCGCGAAGGATCCGCTCCCGTACATTTCGATTGCGCCCTGACCCAGGCTTCCGAGGGCGAGCGGCTCGAGCCTAACGAAAAAATAACGTATATCGGTCGTGGCGCATTCGCAGTCGTCGAATTTCGCGATCGTTCCATGACATCGTTCATCGTCAAGCGCCGCATCCAGTGGGAACGCGAGGGCGAGAAGCTTGATTGGCGAAAGACATTGCAGCAGCGCGTAGGCCTTTAAAAAGAATGACAGCCGCCCGATGGGGCGGCTGTTCTGTTTCCAGGTATCCCGGCGCCAGGGCTATTTGGCTGGCTTGGACTTGATGATGTCGAACCCAACGTACGGTACGAGTACCGGCGGGATCCTGACGCTGCCATCCGCTTGCTGGAAGTTCTCCAGAACGGCGATGATGCCGCGGGAAATGGCGATGGCTGTGCCGTTGAGCATATGGACATACTTATTCCTGCCGTCGTCGTCCTTGTACCTGGTGTTGAGCCGGCGGGCCTGATAGTCTGTGCAGTTGGACGTGCTGGTTACCTCTCCCCACTCGCCGCCGTTGCGGCCGGGCATCCATGCTTCCAGGTCCCACTTCCGGTACGCGGGGGCGCCAAGGTCCCCGGTGCACGTGTCCACGACGCGGAAGGGTATGCCGAGGCCGGAGAAAATCTCCTCCTCGATGGCTCGGAGTTCATCGTGGAGTCGGTCGGAATCCTCGGGCAGGCAACAGACGAACATTTCGAGCTTGGTGAACTGGTGCACGCGGTACAGGCCTTTGGAAAACTGGCCAGAGGCGCCCGCCTCTCTGCGGAAGCAGTGGGACAGGCCCGCCATGCGGAGCGGCAGCTGGTCCCTGGAGAATAGTGTGTCGGAGTGGTAGCCGCCCAGCGTTATCTCGGCGGTACCGACGAGGCAGGAGTCTTCGCCTTCGATCGAGTATACGTTGGACTCCGCGCCGCGCGGGTTGAAACCGATGCCTTCGAGGATCTCGGTCTTGGCCACATCGGGCGTGATGAACGGCGTGAAGCCGTGCTTGACGAGTATGTCGAGCGCGTAGCGAACGAGGCCAAGCTCGAGAAACACGCCCTCGTTCTTGAGGTAATAGAATTTGGTGCCCGATACCTTGGTGCCGGCGTCGAAGTCGATGATATCGAGCTGGGATCCGAGCTGGACATGGTCCTTCGGCTCGAAATCGAATGTCGTCGGGTTCCCGATGCGGCGTACCTCGAGGTTGTCCTTGTCTTCCTTGCCCACGGGTGCTTCAGGGTGGGCCATATTCGGAATTCGGCGGGCTCCCGTATCGAGGTTCTTCTCAATGGTCTCCAGGCGGGATTCGAGAGAGGATACATCCTCCTTGAGCAATTTCCCCTCATTGATGAGCGACTGGCGCTCGGCGTCGGCCAGCTTTGACTTCATCGCCTGCGCAACTTCGTTGCGGCGTCGGCGTTTTTCTTCCAGCGCCTGGATGGCGGCAGCGCGCTCATCGGCGAGACGTACGACCAGGTCGACGTCGGCGTTCATGAAACGATCCGCGATATTCTTGCGGACGGCCTCGACATTGTCCTTGATGAATTTGAGGTCAAGCATGATGTT
>SPCK01000421.1 GCA_004525355.1 Spirochaetales bacterium | reverse complement strand
GGCCATGGGGACCGCAGCGAGGTACACGATCTTGCCGCCGACGGCGAAGAGGATCAGCGCCACGAGGTTGCTGGCGAAGTTGAGAATCTTGCTATTGCCTGCGGCGATGGTAAAATCGAAGCCGTAGACTTTTATGAACAGGAAGATGAGGAAGCTCCCGGTTCCCGGCCCGAAAAAGCCGTCGTAGAACCCGAGGACAAAGGCGAACGCAATGCCGATGGTAACGTTGCCCGCCGATAGGCCCGTAAAACGGTCGGCGGCGCCGAAATCTTTCTTGAGGACGGTGTACAGGGCGACGGCGAATACCATGACGATGATGAGCACGTTGAGGACGCGTTCGTCCAGCGCCAGGACGGTGCGAACGCCAAGGGCGGCACCGAGGACGGTGGCAGGGATCTGAAAGCGCGCCAGCCGGAAGTTGATCTTGCCGGAAAACGCGAACTTGAGGGTGCTTGTCAGGGATCCGGACGTGCTGGCGAATTTGCCAGTGCCCAGGGCCAGGTGAGGAGGGATGCCTGCCGCGATGATGGCGGGCAGGCTGATGAGGCCGCCGCCGCCCGCTATGGAGTCGACAGCCGCGGCGACAAAGCCGGCGACGCACAGGAAAACGATGGTGCCGATGTTCATTGAGCATTCCTCATGAGAAGCAGTGAAGCATCGGAACTAGTAAAGATCAAGGGGCGACTTGCTGGATGCAGGGGATTTTACCGGAGCACGAGCACGTTTACAGGGTACCCTTGTACATGCCGCCGTCCACGGTGAGGGCGACGCCGGTGATGTAGGAAGCGACGGGCGACAGCAGGAATACGGCCGCGACGGCAAATTCTTCGGGCCTGGCCATTCGCCCCAGGGGGCAGTCGCGCATTTGGGCTGCCAGTTCCTCTTCGGTGCTGGTGCCGTTGGCTTTTGCGCGGGCTGTCATCAGTTCGGTGACCCGCTCGGTTTCCGTCCAGCTGGGCAGGATGGAGTTGAAGCGTATCCCCTCGGCGCCTAGTTCCAGCGCCAGTGTCTTGGTCAGTCCTACGGTGGCGGCGCGGACAGCGTTGGAAAGCACCAGCTTGGGTATTGGTTGCTTGACCGAGTACGAGGTGACGGTCAGCACGCTGGCCGAGCCCGAGGCGCGAAGCCAGGGAAGGGCCGCGCGGATGAGCCGCACGTCGGCCATGAATGACAGGTCTATTGCTCGTTGCCAGGCATCCTCGCCGAACGACTCGAAGTCGCCGGGCGGCGGACCGCCGGAGTTGCACACGAGGAGGTCGATACCGCCGAGGACTTCAGCCGCGCGAGCTACGATCTCCGCCGGCGCGTCCCTTTGGGCAAGGTCGCCGGGCAGGGCGAAGGCACCTATGGACAATGCCGCGGATTCCAGGCGCGTCCGATCCCGGGAGTTGATTGCGAGCCGGGCTCCTTCAGCCGTGAGCATCCTGGCGGTGGCGAATCCCAATCCCCGCGACGCCCCGGTAACCAGTGCCTTCAAACCTTTCAGTCGCAGATCCATGCGTTGCCTTCCTGTTCGGTTCAGCTCCCTGTCATATCCGCCAACAGGGCGTCGACATCGGTCTGGTCCATGTCGGCTTTGCGTTCATAAGCGAGTTCCTGATTCGCGGCTCTGAGCTTGCGGAGCAGGCCGTAGATGACGACAAGGAGCAGCTTGTTGCCGCCAGAGGGCTGGGCCTTGATGAAAGCGGCAAGATCCGAGCGATGAAGACGGAGCAGTACGACGTCATCGAGCGTACGCACGGTGGCGGTGCGCTTGACTTTGAGAAAGATGCCCGCCTCCCCGAATACGTCCCCTGGACCGAGGGTACACATGTAGACTTCGTTCAACTCGCCGGTATCCAGTTTCTCGTGTACGCTTACGCTGACGGATCCTTCAAGGATTCCGTAGAAGTAAGGATCGAGCTCGCCTTCCTTTACCACGGTTTCTTCTGGACCGAACAGGTAGACTGTCGAAGCTTTGAGTACGAGAGCCAGTTCCGCGGATGAAAGGTAGCGGAACGTCATGACATTGGCGGCGCTGGCGCGCCAAGCGTTTTTATCTTTTAGCTCTTCCATGCGCTATATGATAGGCCATGAAAAGGTACGACGCAATCCCGAAACGATAGAATAACTCAGGCGGGCCTTCCTGGAGGACGGTCCGCCTGATAGCGTGTACGCGCCTATAGCGAGTTACTCGGCCGCGGGAGGCTCTATGGAAAGCAATTCGACTTCGAATATGAGCGCGGTATTGGGAGGAATGATGCCGCCGGCGCCGGCTAAGCCGTAGGCCAGGGCAGAGGGAAGGAAGAAGCGATATTTCGAGCCTACGGTCATGAGCTGGATGCCCTCGGTCCAGCCGTCGATGACCTGGTCCAGCGGAAACACGGCGGGTTCGCCGTTCAGCGCGGAACTATCGAAAATGTTGCCGTCCAGGAAAGAACCCGTGTATTCGACCTTGACGATATCCGTAGAGGTCGGCCGGGTGCCGGTTCCTTCTGTCAGTACTTCGTACTGGAGGCCGCTGGCTGTGGTACGTATGCCGCTTTTCTTTG
>SPCK01000229.1 GCA_004525355.1 Spirochaetales bacterium | reverse complement strand
GGGTCAGCGAGGAGGGCCTCGGTCATCCATTTCGCGGTCTCCAGCAACAGCGCCTTGTCATGGAACGCGGGGACGTACTCAGAGCCCGCGTCGTCGATGACGATGGCCTTGATCCCTTTGGATCCCATCAGCGCGCCGAGGCCGCCCCGGGCCGCGTACCGGATCTGTATATCGTCGTTGTCGGGCGACGCGATTCCCGATCCGTACATCATCATCTCGCCAGACGGACCGATACAGAAGATGCCCGCCTTCTTGCCGTAAGACTTCCTGAGCGCGGCGATTGTCTCGTCGACCAGCTTGCCGCGGTATTCGGGGGCGCTCACGAGCTTGCAGCCGCCGGCCCGGATCTCCAGGATGTCCAGCGATGGCACAGCGGGCGTCTCTTCAAGGATCAGGGCCTTTATGCCAAGCTTGGCAAATTTCTTGCCAGCCATGCCTCCGACGTTGCTTTCCTTTACACCGCCGGTCAGGGGGCTCTTCCCGCCGACCGATATCTGCCCGGTCGTGGATACGTTCGTGTCCGCGATAAGCCCGGACGCGATTATCAGCTTATTGCGCCGGCCCGTCGGTTCGCAGTTCGGGGCCACTTCGCCCAAGAGGGTATGGGCGATGAACGACCTGCCTCCCCATCGTTTTTGTTCTTCGGTAGCTTCATTTATCGTGACCTGCCGTGTTCTGGTATTCACCCTGATGATTGTGTTCATGGAGCCTCCGTCTATCGTTCCTGGCCGGCGAGGCGAACCGATATGCCGAGCCTGGCCAGAATTTCGTCGATGCCCGAAGCTACGGCGTCCGGAACCTCTATCCCACGAGCCATGCTATCCTTGGCCTTTTTCGTCTCCAGCTCCCCAGGAAGGAGTATTTCATCAAAGCCCGGCTGCTTCCGGAGCGCCTTTATCTGATCCGTGTATTCGACGATCAGGCTTGAGAACGAATCTTCCCCGATGAACCGGGCGATATCGACGCAGATGAAGGCCGCGCCGACCCCGGTCGCTCCCTCAAGCTCGTGGAAGCTCTTGAGCTTCCGCCCGTACGCCGAGCCGGAAAGAATCCCGGAAAGGATGTCTATCATCATCGCGAGCCCCGAACCCTTCGGCCCGGCGAGCGGGAGCAGGCAGCCTTTCAGCGCCCGCTTCGGGTCGTCGGTCGGCTGGCCGTCCTCGTCCAGGGCCCATCCAGATGGGATGCCTTGGCCGGAAAGCGCCGCCAGGCGGATCTTGCCGCGCGCGACGATGCTGGAGGACATATCCAGCACGAGGGGGTCGTTTCCCCGGCGGGGAATGCCTATTGACAACGGATTGGTGCCAAAAAAGGGCTCCGCCGCCCCGTATGGCGCTACGGAAGGGTTGCCGTTGGTCATGATAATCGCTATGGCTCCCCGGGCTGCGGCCGAGGCCGTCAGGCAACCCAGTGCGCCGATATTGTTCGTGTTGCGCAGGGTCACCAGGCCGATCCCGAATTCGCGGGCCTTCCCGAGGGCAAGGTCGAGAGCGCGATACGCGGTGACCGGGCCGAGCCCATTGTTCCCGTCCAGCATCGCCGTCGCCGCGTCGTCGGAGACGGACGATATGCGCGTCGGGAGCTCGAGCATTCCGGCCCGGACCCGCTGGTCCACGAGCCTGAGAAGGTTGATCCCGTGAGTGCTGACGCCTCGCATGTCGGCCTGTACCAGGGACGAAGCCGCGATCGCGGCGCTGTCCGGGCTCTCGCCGAGCTTGACCAGTATCTGTTCTGCCGCTTGAACCAATGTCCGTTCGGCGAATTTCATGATTGCCTCACTCTTCCAGGAGTCCCAGGGATTCGAAGACCTTGTCGAGGTTATTGAGCTCGACGCTCGAGATTCCACCCCTCAGCTTGGCGACCTTGCCCTCCTCGAACTGGATGCGCTCGAGCGACTTCTTCAGCACTTCCGCGGCCTCGGAGGCGCGCACGACCACCATCCCGTCCTCGTCCCCGAGGATCAAGTCTCCGGGAAAAATCGTGGCCTGGCCGAAGTCCAGCGGATAGTTGATGATTCCCAGCGTTGCCTTGACCGTTCCCCTGATCGCGAAACCGCGGCAGAACATCGGGAAGCCCATCTTGGCAATCTCAGCCGAGTCGCGGACGCATCCGTCGATGGCCAGCCCGCCTATGCCCCTGGTGTGGGCCGCCGCTGCCATCATGCCACCCCAATAGCCAAAGTCGTAGGCGCCGCCCACTCCCGCTACCAGGATGGAGCCGGCTGGAGCACGTTGGAGTGCCTTGTGCAGCATGAGGTTGTCGCCCGGCGCGCATTGCACCGTGTAGGCCGTCCCGCAGACCCTGTCTCCGCGTGCGGCGGGCTTGATGGCGCGGTCGATGTAGCCCTTCCGGCCGGAAGCCTCGTAAACCGTGGCCACGTCGAGGGCCTTGAACGCTTCTATGGTTACCGCGTCGATCGTCTGGACCGCTTTCAGTACGTGTGTCATAGTCCCTTCCTGTTATTGACCATCAACTGGTCTATGCTTATAAGCGATCTACCCAAGTGTTCCCGCACCTCCCGTTCTGCCCGGTCGGGGTCTCCGTCGATGATCGCTCTCAAGATCCGCTTGTGCTCCTCGCAGGTTTCGTGGAGGCGCTTGGAGTCGAAACGGGAGATGAAATACATCCGTATCCTCACGATATGGTCGAGAATGGACGCGTAGTATTCCGAGAGGAAACTGTTGCCGGACGCGTTTACGATATGTTCATGGATCTGGTAGCCGGAGAGCAGGGATTGTCGCACGCTCTGGTCATCAACCACCTTGAATGACTTGTGGTTGGCCAGGATTTTCTCGAATTCAGCCTTGGAACCCATCGCCGCGGCCATGCGCGCCGCTGAACACTCGAACATTTCCCGGATCTCGAAGACTTCCCTGATGTAGTCGATGCCGATGTTCGACACGAAGCAGCCTTTGTTCGGCACGATGACGACCAGGCGGTCGCGTTCCAGGTGCTGCAAGGCTTCCCTGACAGGAGTCTTGCTGATGTTCAATTCTTTGCAGAGCACCTGTTCGTTCAGGTATTCCTGCGGCTTCAATTCGTTCTGAATGATGCGTTCCTTGAGAATCTTGTAGGCTTGGATCTTCTTGCTGACATCTACTGACGATCCTCTTGTTTCGCTCATATCCCGTGCTCTCCTGTTCGTTTTGATGAATTAGCTAGAATATTACCGATATATTACCGATATATTGGTAATATTCTTTATCGTTTTTCCGGTTCTGTCAACGGTTTTATGGGGCGGCTTTCAAGGCACTGAGGCAGGGTAGCGCAAGTACAGTGCGGGGCGATGAGGCTTGCCTACGCGATGAGACGGCGCGCGCAGTTAGATGATCGTCCAGTCACGGCCGAGGTCGCCCAACCCCTCGCAACCGGAGGCGGTGACCGCGACCGCGTCTTCGATCTTCACATGGCCGGCCAGGGGATGGATAAAGTCAGTTTCTATGGACAGGACCATCCCCGCTTCGAGGGGTTGGGGGCTCGACTCCGAAAACAAGGGTTGCTCGTATGGCACCATGCCGATGCCGTGCACGACGAATCGAGCGAATTCCGAGAATTTGTAGCGTCGCGACGCCGCGCGCCCGAGCTCGAGCAGTTCGCCGCATGCCAGCCCGGGCTTGATCCTGCTCCTGACGAGATCTTGCACCTCGAGGCACGCGGCGTGAAGGTCCCGGGCCAGGGGCGAGGGCTTGCCGGCGCACCCCATGCGGCAGATGTCGGCTACGTAGTCGAGGTCGGACCCGCCCGCGTCGATATGCAGGATCCGGCCGGGTTCCCATATTTCCGTGGATGGCGCCCGCAGTGTGCCGGGGCCGGCGCAGACGAGCGCGAACAGGAAGGATAGGTCCCTGCCGGCTATCTCCCGCCTGGCGATCAGTTCGATCTCCTTGGTTGACATGCCCGGCCTCGATCTCTCGAAGGTCGCATGGATCGCTTCCGCGAGCCTCGAATACGCTCCTCTTACGATCGCGAGTTCTTTTTTGCTTTTTATTTCCCGCAGGCCATCCAGGACGGCAGTGGCGTCGACCAGATCCGCGTCGGGCAGCTCGGAACGCAGGAGCGAGTACGCGTCCGCGGGCAGGAATGGCAGCTCCAATCCTATTCTCGCGTGCTTGAGGCCAAGGTCCCGTATCGAATTCACGAGGCTCGCCGCCGATGTGAGGGTTCCCCGCTCCGCGTCGACCATGCGCGGCATCCAAGGCGCTTCCGCGGCCAGCTGCCCCGCCTCATCCGGGCGCCGCACGTAGAACGCCTGATCAGGGCGGTTTCGGACGATCCCCAGGAACGGAAGGTAACGACTCCTGCCCATTCGGTCGGAATTCTCGTGGAAATGGTAGTAATATCCGCCGGAAAGGTAGCGCACGTTATGCCGGGAGTTCGCCGCAAGGAG
>SPCK01000474.1 GCA_004525355.1 Spirochaetales bacterium | reverse complement strand
GCGGACACGGGAACGGTCAGTTTCTCTCCCGGGCCGAGCACGCGAGGCGCGGTCACGAAGGCCATCAACTCGGAACGAACGGGCGTCTCGAGTTCCGCCCTGCCGTATGCGCCGTCCGGAGTACCCGCGACTACCATGAAACGCACGGCGCCGACGTAGGGTCCCATTGCCAGTTCGTGGGTTTTCGTCTCGCCACGTCGCAGCTCGAAGGGTCCGAGAAATTTGACGACCGGCGGGAATCGGCTGACTTTGCGCGTACCGCCCCCGTCGCCGAATTCGGAACCGCCTATGGCCAATAGGGTCTGCAGCTTGCCGGTATATGCACCGGCCACGTCCTTGAACATATCGAACGAGGACAGGATGCTGGCTTCCTTCTTGTAGAATTCGTTCCATGGATTCGGTGTCGAATAACGCGTTATGCCGAGCAACCCTTCGTCAACCACCGCTACCGTATAGGTCATGGCCTTGCCGCTTTTTTCCGAGACGGTAAAGGTCGATGCAGTATTCGGCTCCAGCGCCGCAGGCGCCTTGATAACCGGATCAAGTCGGGTCGCCGGATTTTCAATCGTGACCGGCACGACGCCATACAGCCTGATGGGAAGGTCGTTAGCCGTCTGCAGGTGCGGCTGCACAAACGAAACATGGACATACACATTTGGCGCCATGTCGGCAGTGGCCTTGAAGTCGTAAACGGTGGTACCGTCCTTGGCGTCGATCCATCGCCTGTCGATGATCCGGCCAGCGCGTTCGGTGGTCACGAAGGCGTGGCCTTCCTTGTTGGAAGGGAAGCTTACTCGTACCGCGTCGCCGACCGAGTAGACGTCTTTGTCCGCGGACAGGCTGAGCATGGCGGCCGATCCGCCGCCCTCGGCCCTGCCCCGCCCGGCCCAACCCGGCCAATCCATATAGAACACGGTGCCGGCGGCATGGCCGCCTCGAGTATCCTCGACCCGGATGAGGTAACGGCCCCACTCGGGATACTTGATGTTGAGCTTGTAGGTTCCCCTGCCGTTCCGGACGTTCACCGTCTCCTTGGCGAGCAGGCGCTTGTAGACGTCGGAAGCGTGCTCCGCCAGGCTTTCCTCGCCTTTTTCCCACCACCAGCGCCATTGCAGCTTGTAGACCGCTACCTGGACCTGACCGTCTGAAACAGCCTTGCCGTCTCGGTCGACCAGGATCAGCTCCACGGCGTGGTCGGTGTCGGTCAGCAGCATTCCGCGCGAAGCGTCGCCCGCGGGCAGCTTGACGCCGACGTAGCGCTCGTAGGGATGGAAATCGACCGAGAACTGCTCGCTGGAGAACAAGCCCGAGCGCTCGAAGGCGCGCGTCAAAAAGCTGGCTGCCAAAGGCCCCGGCGATTCGTAGTCGGGCGACAGGTACACAGCGAAGTCAGCCTTGCCGGAGTCATCAAGGAAACCGTCGAACAGCACCTGACGCTCGGGTTGCAGCGTGCGCATGGGGTCGAGGAACGAGTAGCCGGGGAAATTACCCGGTGCCTTGGCGGAAGCAGACAATACCATCGAGACATCGGCCTTGAGGCCGGGAGCAGGCGCTCCGTGAAGCCAGGCAGCGGTAATGCCCATGCGCGAAAGATCAGCTGCAATATAGGGTTTGTCGCCATAGTCAAGCGCCAGCTTGAGCCTGTTGGGCATGATCGTCTCGACCTTGACGCTCTTGGCAAAGGTCTTGCCGCCTACCTGAATACGTGCCGTCCAGGTACCCGTAGGCGAGGTCGCTTCGGTACCCGTCTTTATATAGTAGAAACCTCCGACTGACTGGGTATAGGTAGCCTGACGGACGACCTGGCCGAGCGGGTTTTCAAATTCGAATGTTATAGGATGGTCAGCGGGGAGCGTCTTGAGGCGGTCATACAGCATGAACACCAGGTGGATGTCGTCGCCGGGGCGCCATACGCCGCGCTCGCCATATATGAAACCCTTGACGCCGGTCTCGGCCTTCTCCCCGCCCACATCGAAGTGACTGACAGCCAGTTGTTGGGAGGGCGCCAGCTTGAGGTACCCACGCTCCCGGCCCGTGGTCGCCTTGGCTGCCGCCACGACGAGGAAGGTCGGTTCAGAGCTCGAAAGGTCGGAAGGCTTGAGCTGGACCAGACCGTCCCGATCGGCGACGCCACTGGCCAGCTCTCGCATGGCGTAATTATATATTCTGGCGGATGCGCCGGGCAGCGGACGG
>SPCK01000201.1 GCA_004525355.1 Spirochaetales bacterium | reverse complement strand
GTCAAGGCCGCGGCGTATCACGCGGGCATGGATTCCGGGCAGCGCACGCAAAACCAGGACGCTTTCGTACGGGACGATATCCAGATCATCGTCGCAACCGTGGCTTTCGGGATGGGCATAGACAAGCCCGACGTTCGCTTCGTCATCCACGCGGACTTGCCCAAGAGCGTGGAAAATTATTATCAGGAGATCGGACGGGCGGGACGGGACGGATTGCCCGCCGAATGCATCCTGCTGTACGGGCAGGGCGACGTTATCGCCGTCTCGCGTCTGCTGGAAAGCCTTGAGGAAGATCGTAGGCGCATGGCCATGGATCGCCTTGAATCCATGCGCGCGTACGCTGAGAGCGACTTGTGCAGGCGCAAGCTCATACTGGAACATTTCGGCGAACCGGTAGCGGACGTGAACTGCGGCGCCTGCGACAACTGCCTGCGAGGCCCCCGCGAGACGGCCGATTATTCCGTTCCGGCGATGAAGTTCCTGTCCTGCGTCAAGCGCACCGGCGAGCGATTTGGCGCTGCCCATATCGTCGATGTGCTCATCGGGGCAGGAACCGAAAAAGTCGAACGATTCGGGCACGGTAACCTGTCGACGTTCGGAATCGGCACGGAACTGTCACGAACGGACTGGCTTTCGCTTGCACGGCGGCTCGCATCCACGGGGCATCTGGTACGCGACCCGGAACGCTCTACGTTGTCCCTCGGCCAGCCCGCCTGGGAGTTGTTCAGGACCAGGCAGCCGTATATCGTCCCGATTGACGGTATCTGTCCGCCCGGCGGCACAGGAGAAGTAGACGACATCGACCGGGCTCTGGACATCAAGAAAACGCGAAGAAAGCCCGGAAGGAAAAAAGCACGTACAGACGATGCCGGGAAGCGCGAAGGCTTGCTGGCCTTCAATCGGCAGGGGGAAGACGGTGATGCGGCGGAAGCGTTGTTCATGGTTCTACGAGCCCTGCGAAAGCGCCTGGCCGATGAGGCCGGCGTCCCCCCCTATGTCGTTTTTCCCGATCGGACCCTCGTCGAGATGGCCACCGTCAGACCACGGGATGAGGCCTCGCTGGCATTGGTGTACGGCGTGGGCCGTGCCAAGCTCGAGCGGTACGGGCAGGTTTTCCTGGCTGCGATACACCCGAGCTGAACTACCGGGGCCGCGTTTGGATGCACTGACGTTCTCCAAAGTCCCATAAAAGAAAAACCGGTTTAATAAAAAAGCTTGACAAGATGAAAAAGCTGATTGATAGTATGAAAGAACTTTCATGAACTAACTTTCATTAGCTAAAGTATTGAAACCGACAGGACAGGTATGACAGGAAATCCAGCTGCCACAATTTATGATGTCGCGGACCAGGCGGGCGTGAGCATCTCGACGGTGTCCCGCTACTTGAACAACCCCGGTAAGGTGGCTGTCAGGACGGGAGAGCGAATCAAGACGGCAATGGATGGCCTTTCCTACATTCGTCATGGCAATGCAGGCACGCGCCTGAGCAGGCAGGCTGGACGAATAGGCGTCCTGGCGCCATTCTTTCCTGCGCCGTCTTTCGTCGAACGAATGCAGGGCATGTCGCCGGTGTTGCACGAAGCCCGGTGCGAGATGCTTATCTACAGTATCGATTCGCCAGAGCAGTTGAACGATTACGTGCGCAGCGGCATTTTCGAGCGACGGCTGGACGGTATTATTGTCATGGCGATGCTGCTGGATGAGGGAAACGCTCACCTGCTGCATCACGCCGGTATGCATGTCGTTTTGATCGAACAACACAATCCACTGTTCTGCTCGATAGAATGCGACAATATCAGGGGCGGAGCCCTTGCGGCCGAGTATTTCCTGTCAAAGGGCTACGAATCCTGCGGGTACATAGGGCAGAGGATGGCGCTCCCGTATTCACTGCAACCGAGCGAATTGCGCATCAAGGGCTACGAAGAGGCGCTGAAGGGCGCCGGCCATGAGCTCAGGCAGGATTTTATCCGGTTGGGCGAAGTATCCGTAGAGGACGGTCTCAACATGGCGCTTGACCTGCTGGGGCGCCCGGACAGGCCACGGGCAGTCTTTACCATGTCGGACCTGCAGGCCTTCGGGGTCATCAAAGCCGCCAGGAAACTGGCGCTCCGTGTACCCCAGGATATCGCGATTCTCGGTTTCGACGATATCGAGGCCGCGGATTATATGGAATTATCAACCATCAGTCAGTCATTGAAAGAGTCGGGACGACTGGCGGCTGAACAACTCCTGGGAAGAATACGCGAACCCGAGCGTCCTCTCAGGAACGTTCAGCTTCGAGTGTCGGTCGTCGAGCGGTCAACCGCCTGAGTCGGGACATGGGAGGATAAGTTGCGGTATTCCGGCCTGGCACATTCGCGATCACGCGCACTAGGTTTCTATGTTGGGCATTTCCTGAAGGAGGAAACGATTATGAAGAAAAGTCTACTGGTTCTCATGGTGGTCATGATGGCCGCCACTTTGTTCGTAACGGGTTGCGCCAAGGCGCCAGCCGGACCCACGGCTCTCACGTTGGCGCAGAACAAGCCCGAGATTGACAGTGCACTCAAGGCTTACGCAGCCTTGTGGGGATCCGCCAACAATGTTGACGTAACGGTCAAGTCCGTGGGCGGCACATCCGGTGGCCTGGGACCGCAGCTCAAGGCCGACTTTGCGGCTGGTGACATGCCCGACATTTTCGCCATCGACGGCCTCGAGGCCTACAAGGAATGGGAAAATCTTATTCTTGAAGTCTCGGGCGAACCCTGGGTATCCAAGACATCCGTCGCCTTCAAGTACAACGGCAAGGTTTACGGGTTCCCCGTAGCGGTTGAAGGCTGGGGCATGGCGTACAACGCCGACATGCTGGCCAAGGCCGGCATCGATCCCGCCAGCCTGGTCAACTACGATGGCTACAAGGCCGCCTTTGGGAAGCTTGACGGTATGAAGAAGGAACTGGGCATCGATTCCGTGGTGTCCATGGCGGCCGCCATCGAGATGGGCTGGGTCACCGCCCACCATAACTTCAACTCCCTCCTTGCCAACGGACTACCCTACGGCGACCTCTCCGTCGTCAACGACCTCCTGGCAGGCAAGGTGGACGCCAAGCGCCTGGCCGAATACGCCGACTGGGTGGAGCTACTGTTCAAGTACGCCGACAAGGCCATCCTGACCACCGGCAACTACGACTCACAGGTTGGCGCCTTCGCGACCGGCAAGGCCGTCTTCCTGCACCAGGGCAACTGGACCGACCCCAACATCAAGGGCGCCAACGCCACCTTCAAGATGGCTTTCGCTCCGCACGGATCGATGAAGCAAGCCACCGACGGCATCTTCGTGGCCGCTCCCTCGTTCTATGTCATCAACAAGGACTCCAAGAACATCGCGGCAGCCAAGAAATTCCTTACAGATCTGGCCACCACTCCCGAGGGCGCCAAGTACATGGTCCAGGACGCTGGCATGATCCCGGCCTATTCCGGCATTTCCCTGCAACCCGACGGTCAGCTTTCCAAGTCTGTACAGGCCTGGTCGGCGGCCGGCAAGGTATACTCGTGGAGCCAGTACTACTTCACGGGCGATTTCCGCGACAAGATCTTGACGCCGATCTATAACCAGTTTGCCACGGGCAAGATCAACAAGGCAAAGTTTATCGACCTGATGACCAAGGCTTTTATCGAGAACAAGAAATAATTGACGATCTAGGCGACCTGCCGCGGGCCCACCGCGGGCCCGCCGTGGGCGCGCCGCCCTTGTTTTGATCGAGGAGGGAACATGAACATCAAGAAGGAGAATTCGCTGGTATTCTGGCTGTTCCTTGCTCCGGTACTGGTGGCTTTCTTCGTGGTGATCGTCGTTCCCTTCTTCATGGGGGTTTTCTATTCATTCACCAATTGGTCGTCGTCGGCCAAGGCGGACGGCGGGCTTCGCCTCATAGGCCTGCAGAATTACATAGCGAGCTTCAAGGATCCCGCGTTCGCGCATTCGTTCGGCGTGACGATTGCGTACACGATACTGAACATGATCGTAATCAATTTCGCGGCGTTCTCGTTGGCGCTCCTGGTGACAAGCAAGATCAGGCTGCGAAAAGTCTACCGGGTTGGTTTTTTCGTGCCCAACCTGATCGGTGGGCTGATCCTCGGGTATGTCTGGCAGTTTCTGTTCAATAATGCCATCCCGTTCCTGGGCAACACGATACCGATGTTCGCGGCGCTTGCCCGGCCCGAGAACCTGATGCTGGGCAAGGCGAACTCGGCGGTCATCGCGCTGGTCATCGTGGGCACCTGGCAGTACGCCGGGTACATCATGATGATCTATATCGCGGCGATAGAGAACGTTCCGGTGGAGCTGCACGAGGCGGCCATGATAGATGGTGCCACCCCGCTCCAGAGGCTGCGCTCCATCACCCTGCCCATGGCGGCACAGGCGTTCACCGTCACCATGTTCCTTACGCTGGTCCAGAGCTTCAAACAGTTCGACGTAAACGTGTCGCTGACCAGCGGCGGGCCATCCACGATGTTCCTCGACACGCCGGTCCTGGGAACCGAGCTGCTCGCCCTGAACATTTACAACACCGCATTCCTCTCGAACAAGCTGTCAGAGGGGCAGGCGCGCGCCGTCGTATTCTTCCTCGTCCTGGCTGTCATAGCTCTGGTGCAGGTGGCCGTCAACAAGAAGAAGGAGTTGGAACTGTGAGAATCGCAAAAATTGGGCGGCTTTCGGTCGAGGTATTCACCCTGCTGCTGTTCATCCTTTTCCTGTTCCCGTTCTTCCTCGTGCTGATCAACTCAGC
>SPCK01000127.1 GCA_004525355.1 Spirochaetales bacterium | reverse complement strand
ACCAAGGCTTCGCTGGATTGTCCCGATGCGTCCATGACGCACACGACATCGTCTGTATCGAAGACAGGGGCGGTATACACTCCGCTGGCAGAATCCACGGCGCCGCTACCGGAAACCATGCTGAATGCGTACGGGGGGGATCCACCCTGGTACGTGAATGTGACCGTGGTATCAGGCAGTAAGGACACGCTGGAAGGCACGATGCGCAGTTGCTTTATCGTCAGGGCCACGAAAACCCGAGCCACGGCACTCCTGGCGGATGTGTCGCGCACGCGGACAAATGCCTCGGTGGCTATTGCGGGCGCGTCGTACAGCACTTGGTACTCATTCAGGGAATTCAGCGTTCCCGCGCCGGATTCAAGCTCGAACAGGTACGGCGCCTTGCCACCAACGGCGCTGAAGACGGCGCTCTGGTTCGCCTCAAGGGCGATGAACGACGGGCTTATTTCAAGTTCCGAAATACGCAAATCGTCCCATAGATCATAAAGGGAAGGAAGGGAACAGCCAAAAAGGAGCACGAGCATCACAATAATAGCCGTAAGTGTCGGGGCAAACCGTATTGACGTTCGCTTGGCCATATTACAGCTCCATCCTGAGCGCCAGGCTTGGGCTCAGGCCCCAAATGGCAGCGGTCGAGTCCCCGCCAAAGTCAACCATAGCCAACGAGGAGCCGACGAACTGAATTGCCATGACCGATGAAAGGTAGAGTCCCGCGGACAATTCCGCGGATCCGAAGGGCATGATTCCGATATATTGATCTATCCCCGTTCCATACATGCTTGTGAGCGATGCGCCCGCCGACGCGGCGCAACTGACGAAGAAAGCGCCGGCCGAGACGAGGCGATACTCCAGCCCACCTCCGAGTAGACCGAATACCATGCGCGCCTGGATTGAGGATGCCCCATCTACCGTGAAAGTGATGGCCATAGCCCCGAGGTCCGCACTCCAGCGATCGTCGTCTCCCAGGGAAAAGCCGATAGCGGCCCCGAATCGAAATGCGAAATCGAAATACGATCCAGCCCTACCCATGGGCAGGAACGCTCCCAGCCCGGCTTTAACGTCCCTGACTGCCCGTCGGACGGGAGGCGCGGCTGCACCGGCGGACAGAGCTGGCGGTATGGCCGCCGCCGTCCTCGTCGCCATGACCGTTTCCGCGCTTGGCACGATGGATAGCACGATGGCGGATACGGATTGGTCGAATTGGGGGTCAAGGACCAGTTCGTACGAATTGGTCGCAAGGGGCGCCGGCTGGCGGGTGTCCCAGAGGGAAAAGCTCAGAGAAACATGGTTACCGCTAAGCGCATACCGGACATCGAACTCGAAATCGCCAGAGGGTTGGCCTTGGACGTCGCCGTCCATTCCCGAAAGGGTAAAGCCCTGCTGAGCGATGGCCAGTCGCACCGTACCCAGCAATACGGCCTCCAAGTCCGGTTCTACAATCCCTGATACAGGGGCGATTATTATCCGAATACGATCATCGGAATATGTCTGGGCATACAGAGGGCCGAGGGAAGACAATAGTGTGCAAACCATAAAGGCAGCGAATACTTGCATCCGATTCTCCGCGTCCCCCAACCTCTCGTCGCGGACCCGTCCCGCGTGACCAAAAGACTGCGGGAAACAGAAATTCCGTCCCGAGTGCCTGAATGAAATGTCACACTTAAATATAGCGCATGGAATAAACTATAACAATACTTCAAGCAAATTCTGGAGTGAACTGAATGGAGACTGTTTACCGGTATTGGGTGGTACTCCCCTGTACGCAGCACCATGCATAGCCCTTGCCAAGTCGCATGTTTTTCATACAATTATATTTATTGACTTAAATATTTATTCACATTACATTGGCGTAAACTGGCGTTGAACACGCGACGAAGTCCGGGATTGGCCGTATTTGGCCGGGTAAACATGATACATCGTTCTCCTTCCGGTCGCTCGTATGACCGGACCTGAATCACTGCGAAACAGAAAACCATCCTGTCCATGCACTGCCATCCACCGCCGCGCCGAGCCCCTGTCGGTAAGGAGGATGGAATCATGCAGACAAGACAATGGAAACGTGCCGGCTCGATATTGGCTTTGGCCGGAACCGTCGCCTGCATCCTGACTCTGGCGGCATGCGCTGCCGGCCCGGTCAAAGGCGGCCCGAAAAACAGAATCTATTCGGTCGCCGCCTGAGACGCGGCACGGGGACGGATGCTTCTCGTCGAGGGTCAATTTGGCGTGAACATGACCAATGTGCCATCTTGGACATGGGATCCCAAAGCGCGCTCTTGGGAGAAGATGGCCGGCCTTGGAGGACCATCGCCTGGTTGCTCCCTTGCCTGGGACGCCAAGGCTGGCCGTGCCATCTGCTTCGTCGATACCTATTGGCGGGGAAGACCCAACGCCAGTTTCGCTGAAGTCGTGGACAACGTGAGCGAAACTAGGGTTTACGACGCGGCTGCCGACGCTTGGCAGCGACTGGATACCAAGGGAACGCCGACGCCTGGCCTGCTGGGCGCCCGCAAGGTCTATGACAGCAAAGCAGGCAGGATGGTTCTGTTTGGCGGATATGTACTGCATGGCCAGGATATCGGGTACAAGAACGAGACCTGGACGCTGGACCTGGCGTCGTCCACCTGGACACGCATGGAGCCGGCCGCGAGTCCTTCTCCCCGCAACTACCACGAGATGGTGTATGACGAGGGATCCAACCGAACCATCGTATTCGGGAGCGATGCCAACGATGATCGCTCGACCTGGTCCTACGACCTGACCGCGAACTCGTGGACGCGCATCGACATGAATCCGATGCCGGAGACCCTCGTGTACGCCGGCATGGTGTACCTGCCCGAACTTGGGGGATCCATCCTGTTCGGCGGCGTGAATGACGACGAGAAGCCACGAGGCGGAACCTGGTTTTTTACTGTCAAGGACGGCTGGAAAAAGCTCGAGACAAAAATCGCGCCATCCGCTCGCGCTTGGCATGCCATGGCATGGGACCCGAAAAACAAGCGCATCTGGCTATACGGCGGCGGCTCCAAGCGCAGCACGGCTACGTCGGAGCTGTGGTACTGGGATCTCAAGGACCGCAACTGGCACAAGGTGGAACGTGACGCCGCATCGCTGGAAAGCTGATCGGACTTGAGGCAGGCGGGAAAGCGGACACTATTGACATGAACGGCACAACAGCCCTCACTGGAAGAAGAATATCATTTTGATGGAGGAGCGCTTGAAACCGAACATCCCGAAACGGTCCGCAGCCTTGGCAATCGTTGCTCTTGCGATGTTCTTCACGTCGTGCGCCGACCACCGACCTTCAGGAATCGAATCATCTGCGAAGCGCCTGGAATCGGCGCACGGCGAGTGGCCCGTGATTCCCTTCAAATACCCGGGCATCGACCGTGCGCTCGTAAAAACCGTCGAATACTCGCCGGGTCGTTCCGCGGACGTTTACTGGCCTCCGGATTTCGACTTTTCAAAGAAGCTACCGGTAGTGATCTTCGGGATAGGTCTTCCCGAGGAGCGTTTCCTCGAGAATATCGGCGCCCGCGTTACGGATACCGGATTGTTCGTATCGATGTGCACCTATATCGCGACGCGCGGCGCTGCGGCCGTCGTGATGAACTCCCACGAGCCCCTCAAGGATTTCTATTCCTGCGCGCGCTACCTGGAAAACGAGAGAGAACTCAAGCTCGATCTTTCACGCATTTTTCTCTGGACGCGTTCAGAGCACGCGGCTTTCACGCTCCTGCTGGCATCCGTAGACGGCGCGTACTCAAGCGGAGTCAAAGGCGTATGCCTCTTCACACCGTTCCTTCCCCAGCTGGCACCCGTTCCCCGGCCCTCGATTCCGGTGCTCATCGTAAGCGCCGGCCGCGACTTGGCCGTGCGCGAAAAGGAAAGGACGCGCTATACGGAGCGATTACGGAACAACGGCAACCCGATATCGGAGCTGCGCTTCGAAAGGGGAATGCATGCGTTCGAGATACATGAACTCGGCGACGGTGGAAGCGTGGAGACAGTGGCCGAATCGCTCGATTTCGCGATTGCCGTACTGCTGTCCGGGTCATGACAGTCGAAGGCATCCGGCCAGAATACTTCATGCTGATGCTCGATCGGAAATCACGGTAATCTGTCCCTGGACACTTGCGGGTGGATGAAAATTCAGTCTTGTTCTCAAAGGAAGGGGCAGCTGCAAATGCAATCCTCCGCGTAATGCGACGATTGCAGCGCATTGAAAATGCTTCCAACACCGCAACAGAAAATGCTACTTCATACTATCGACATGGGGATCGAGGCGACAGAAAATAGAAATTCCTATTTGCCTTCGCAAACGTCTTTCCGATGCCATATCGTTACTGCAACGATTACAGATCGCTATCAAGCAACTGACACTATGCGCTGTATTCCCCTACCCGGTATCGCCAGAGTCCCTTCTTGTCTCCCACAAGCGCCATACCCTTTGACCGCGGATCAGCAAGCGGAACCACTTCGTCTTCGAGGTAATCAACGATTAGAACGTGCCACTGCCTATCGTAGTAGCTTTTGCTTCGCCCAGTTTTCCGGGACAGACGGGCCAAGCGGCTTTCAGTTACAGTATCAAGCCTAACTGCCAGTATATTGCCCACCTGTATGACTAGTATTGCAATAGAAGTAGCTCATGGCAACACCTTTTTCTCATGACGGTTGACATCCCACCATCGCCCCGAAATCCAGACCTCGTATGTCCCTCACTCCGGATTTCGACAGAACGCGGGTTATAGGCAGTCTCTGATCCTGCGCTAGCTCGGATCGAGTTCCTGGTGGTCTGTCCGCTGCGCCCCATAACCGGTGCTCTGCCGACTTTGGGGGGGGTTGCAGAGGATCAGTCGCAGCACGAGGACACCGCCTGAAATACAAGGCTCCGGGGTTCTTTCACGGAGCCCAGGAGCCCCCCAGTTAACCGGAACGTCAGGTTCTTCCTTAGCCTAACATACGCTAAATCGGTAGCGCGTACATGGCGCGGTATGTGCCGAGCGAAACGACAGTATAAACCGTGGCAACAGGGATTGTCAGGCTGTGACAGTTGTTGGGTTTTTTTTATTTACTGTGATTGCTACATTACCTTTTTTGTGACCCATCTCAACATATTTATGTGCTTCGATAATCTGATCAAAATGATAGATTCTATCATTCACAGGTTTTATTATTCCTGATTCAATCAATTCCGTGATTTTATTCAATCGATCTGATTGTAATAACAAGGCACCATCATCTATAGAAACATATTTCCCGTTTATCGTCAGTGCATCCACACAAGCCTTTTTCAATTCGGAAGTTTTTCTTTTTCCAACTGTATCCATCACCAAATCGTATTTTTCCAGATAGGTTATGGATTCATTTATTGTATAATCCAATACTTTATCTGCTCCTAAAGATTTAATAAATTCAATATTTGATGAGCCACATACAGCTGTAACTGTAGCTCCAAGATGCTTTGCATACTGTACTGCTATTGTACCAGAAGTCCCAGATGCTCCATAGATTAGTACTTTGTGACCAGGCGAAATATCGCCTCTTTCTAAATATTGAAATGCCAATAATCCTCCATATGCAGCCGAAGTAGCCTCTTCGAAACTTATGTTTCTTGGCATTATTGCCAAGCAGCCTTGTTTAGAGTCAATTTCTTTCATGCATTTATAATCTGCATAAGCTCCAAGCGAAAAACCAGTAAGACCATATACTCGATCACCTACTTTAAAACGCTCTGTTTCAGACCCTGTAAATTCAATTTCTCCTGAAAATATTTCTCCAATAATTGGATTCCGTGGTCTGTTTATGCCAATCATTAATCGCATAGGAATCATGAATAATAGAGGAATATTTGAACTTCGAATAAAGATGTCACTATTTGTAACTGATGTGGCGTATATTTTAATCAGAACTTCATCTCTTCTCGGGATAGGTTTTTTACATTGTTTGATTTTTAGTACTTCCGGTGGACCGTATTTTGTGCAAATAATTGCTTTCATCGTTTCCATTCTGTTATCCTCCTCTTTTCCTCGGCCGCCGCAGCGGGAAATCAAGTGCCCTTGCGCGTTTCAGGCGCCTCGAACAACTCCCGCGGTATCGAGACCTCCGCCAGCACCTGTCCGCAAGCTCACTCAACTCGTTTATTCTTGTATTGCCCACAATGCTCGTGGTTGTATACTGAAGTATTCATTAAATATGAATGAGGTAAGAATAATAAGTCCAATGAAACCAATAACAACAGCTATTTGCGCCAACGATATTTTCTGGATAGCTTGATTGACCTTCGCATCACATGAATCACCTACACAATATTTCGCCTTCTCTTTGTGAAACAAACCATAAAACAGACATCCTAAACAAATACCAAACGCCGATTCAAAAAAGAGGAAAACAAGGCATGTCAGGCAAATTATACCCGTAATAAAGCTATACGAATTTACTACTACCATATGCAAGAACATGATTGTCGACAAAGCCAAGCCAATTGTCCAAGCGAATTTTTTT